>JAJZAL010000046.1 GCA_021799405.1 Acidobacteriota bacterium | reverse complement strand
GCCACGATGTGCGCGGCCGCCGCCGCCCCCAGGATCACCGTCAGCAGCACGATGCGCGGCCGCCACCTTTGCCGAGGGCCCAGCATGGCATGGGCCACGCCAATGCAGGTGTACACGCTTCCGTACACGCCCAGGCTGGCGAGCACCTCCGTATTCGGTGAGAGACACGCCCTCAGCACCGCAGGCGAAAAGCAGTAGAGCGCAAGCGCCGTGTAGCCGCCAAGATTGCCGTAGAGCCGCCGCGTTACCCACCACAGGCAGCCACCCAATGTGCAGCCGGCCAGTAGGAACGGGAGGCGTAACAGCAGCAGAATGTGCGTCATCTGGTGACGCAACTCCCATGTGCTCACATCTGAAGGGCTTTGAGTGGCGCTTGTCTTTTGAAAGACACGGTCTTCCGGCTTGCGGAAGGTATCCAGTCCGCGCTCTACCAGCACGTTCAGCGTCAGGGGCAGCCCTGCCAGCCGGTACGCCAGAATTCCATCGCGAATGTTTCCGCAGGTGGTGTAATAGCCGGTCAGCAGCGCCGGCCGCTCCCATGTCTCACGCCCGCACTGGGCGTACTGATAGTCGCGGTCGGTCAGCGTCTGGCGGCTTGTGACCCACAATCCCTGCAAAAGAAAGATCGCCAGCAGCCCTGCGGCAATGCGCTGCGGCCGATTAAAGCGAAAGCGGCGAAGGATTCCAAACTGGTGGGTCATCACGAACAAAAAGAGGACCTTTTCAGTCTAAATGGCGAGGCGTGGGTGATCGCGTACCTTTACGGCAAGTCAGTGTCTGCCCTTTCTCCTTTTTAAAGCACAAAATGAAAGCCGCCCAGAGGTTGTGCTGGGCGGCTCATTGTTGAGCAGACTTGCTCGGTATCAGTAGAAGATCACGCCCACGGATTTATTACCGGTAAGCGTAATCGTACAGGTTTGTGATGTCGCCAGGTTGGCCGGATTCGTCTGCGCTTCTGCGCAGCCCGATCCGGAGGACCATCCGCCAAAATAGCTACTGCCCGCCGGGAGATTCTCCGTCAATACCACTTGAGAGCCGACAGCGTATGTGCCCGTGCAAACCTGCCCGCCTGAACCCGTGTACTCTTGGCCGCAATGGATCAGATTGGGAGTTCCGGTGTCAGAAGGGGCCGTCACATACTCACCGGAAGGCGCCGTCTGTTCACCTGCGATAAACACCGTCACCGTCGCGAACTGAGGCGTGGCAACCTCCTGGTTGCACACCTGGGTGGTGGGATCTTTGCACGTGAATTGCTGCGGATTCGAGAGCACTACCGTGCCATCAGGGTTTGTCATTTCGGCATAGATCACGGTGCTGCCCGTGTAGCCCTGGGCTGTAGCAAGCCCGCCATTCTCACCGGATGTGCCACCCGAGCTGATGGAGGCAACTTCAGGCAAGAGGGAAAGCCATGTGACTTGATTCGTCAGGTCGCGAATGGTTGGAGTGGTCGAGTAGGTTCCGAAGGCCAGGTATTGTCCGGTCATGCTCTTGTTGGAGACCGTAGTTCCCGCCGGTACGACGTTGATTGAGAGCAGCGGCTCCTGTGCAGCACCAATGGTTACTGAATAAGCCCCTGTAGTAACCACTTCACTGCCATCTTTGTTTATGTATTTTGCCTCAATGGTTGTTGTGCCTGCGCCGACAGCAGTCGCCAGCCCGGGAGTGCCATCTCCGGCAGTGCCAATCGTGGCAACCGCCAAATTACTGGAACTCCAGACCACTTGGTCGGTCACATCGTATTGCAAGCCGTTCTCGGTACCCAATACCGTGAACTGGCTTTGCTGGGCTTGCGCCGTCGCTCCCTGCGATGTGGGAAACATGGTCAATGCCGTGACGGATTGCTGCGTCGATCCGGAGATGACCTGGAAGGTCGCCGTGCCAGTCGCCACGGTCTTATCGGGATTCGTGTATACAGCGGTAATCGTGGCGGATCCCTGGCTGACCCCGGTTGCTACACCCGTGGAAGCATCGATGGTGGCTATCTGTGCGCTGCTCGAGCTCCAGGTGACCGATCCAGTCAGATTTACCGTGGAACCGGAGGACGTAGACCCAATCGGGATGAACTGAGCGGTACCACCGGGCGACGGTACTGACTGAGAACTGGGAATAATGGAAATCGACGTAATGTCGGAGTTCGTGCCTCCACTACCTACTCCAGTGACAGTGAGAGATGCGTTGGCATGGATCAGGCCGGTGAACCCTTGCATGCTTGCGGTGACCGATGTCGTTCCCGCAGCCACCCCAGTGGCATCGCCAGAACTGTTGATCGTTGCTACATTGGTGGCGCTGGACGACCAGGTAACTAGATTGGTGACATCTCTTGTCTGCGGTGGGTGGCTGCCATAGGTAAAGATGCCGACAGCATTGAACTGCACCGTGCTCCCTGCTCCTACACTCTGAGTGGCAGGAGAAATCTCGATCGAAGAAACCGAATAGGATCCATTGCAACTGACGATCGGCATCACAAGGCCAAAGGTCAATAACGCCCCCAACAACGAACGAACACGCATAACGATCTCCCGGCGATCCCGCCCCGCTGGATCAGATTGCCCGTGGTCCAGCCCAACATTCCAGTACTTGGCAACGGCACACAAATATCGCGTGTCAGCCGTCCCGGCCTCTTTTCCACTGCCTCTCAACGGCGAGTTGCGCCTGCATGAGGCACGACTTCGCGTCTGCGTTCGGAGGCTTTATTTAGATGATGCGCGGCTCAGTGCTCTTAGAATGCCCCAACACCAAGCAAATTTTTCAAAGTGACGCAATTTTAGGGTAGTTCGAGCTGTCGAATCAATAACTAATTTGAGTCATCAAGGCGGATCATGTTGCGTGAATGTAAAAATGCACCCTTGCGAAGGGTGAGCAAAATGCGCCGGAATACGCAACGGAATGATCCACCGCACGGGACGCGCCTGCCTGTGGGCAATTCATAACTGCGAAGTCTGCGCTTTGCCGCTCCAGCCCGCACAGGCTACACTTCTCCTCAGAATGGCAATCGCCCGCGACAACTCTCCCGAACGTCTGGTCAGCGCCGTGCGCGCCGATGAGGAGCAGAGCTTTGAGCTGAAGCTGCGCCCACGCTGGCTCGGCGAGTTCATCGGCCAGTCCAAGGCCAAGGAGCAGTTGGCCATCGCACTGGAGGCGGCTAAATCGCGCGGCGAGGCTCTGGACCACGTGCTCCTCTTCGGCCCTCCCGGCCTGGGAAAGACGACTCTGGCCACCATCATCGCCAACGAACTCGATGTAGGTTTCCAGCAGACCTCCGGACCCGCGCTCCAGATCCAGGGTGACCTGACCGCAATCCTTACCAACCTGCGCGACCGTCAGGTGCTTTTCCTCGACGAGATTCATCGCATGCAGCCGGTGCTGGAAGAGAAGCTTTATACGGCGCTCGAGGACTATAAGCTCGACATCATCATCGGGCAGGGTCCGGCGGCGCGCACCCACGTGATGGAGATCAAGCCATTCACTTTTATTGGCGCGACGACCAGGCCCGGCCTTCTCTCTTCGCCACTGCGATCGCGCTTCGGCATTCTTCTCCGCCTTCAGTTCTATACCGAAGAGGAGCTTCGCGTGATTGTTGAGCGTTCCGCCGAGGTTCTTCAGGTGCCCATCGACCGCGACGGCGCCTCTGAAATCGCGCTCCGCTCCCGTGGTACACCGCGCATCGCCAATCGCCTGCTGCGCCGCGTGCGCGACTATGCGCAGGTGCGCGGCACCGGCCTCATCGATCGGCCCACGGCGAATGCCGCGCTCACCATGCTTGAAGTGGATGCCCACGGTTTTGATGAGATCGACCGCCGCCTGTTGCTGACCATCATGCAGAAGTACGATGGCGGACCTGTAGGATTAGGCACCTTGGCCGCGACCCTTGCCGAAGAGGAAGATGCGCTTGAAGAGGTTTACGAGCCATTTCTCATTCAAATCGGATTTCTCGACCGCACGCCGCGTGGCCGTGTAGCCACACGCCTTGCTTATGAACACTTTGGCCTGGCGATGCCGGGCCGCCAGCCGGGATTGTTCTAAATCTAAGCGGAGCTGGCCTGTGCAGCCCTATTACCGCTCAAGGAGAATCAGCAATGGCACTTACTGAATCCACCATGCTCGACCTGGGAACCATCGCCCCCGACTTTGCGCTTACCTGTGCGGTGACGGGAAAAAACGTCCGCCGCGACGATTTCCGCGGCAAGGATGCGCTATTGGTGATGTTCATTTGCACGCACTGTCCCTATGTGAAGCACATTGAGAAGACGCTCGGGAAACTGGGCGCGGACTATGCCGGAAAGCCGATTGCCATCGTGGCCATCAGCGCCAACGATGTGAGCACGCATCCTGAAGACAGCCCGGAGAACCTCAAGCGGCAATCCCAGGCCAACGGCTTCAACTTCCCCTACTTATATGACGAAACGCAGGCCGTGGCTCGCGCTTACAAGGCCGCCTGCACGCCGGACTTCTTTCTTTTCGATCGGGATTTCCGCCTTGTCTATCGCGGGCAATACGATTCCAGCCGCCCCGGCAAAGGCATCCCCGTAACTGGCGAAGACCTGCGCGCCGCCATTGATACGGTTCTGGCCGGCAAGCCCGTACCAGCGGATCAGCGGCCTTCTATTGGATGCAACATTAAGTGGAAGGAATAAGAGGGCGAAGTTAGTCCGCCGCGGGGCGGCGAATTAGCGGAGGTAGTAGAGTGTCGCTGTAATTCTTTGGCCTCCCAGGTCCCATCCGCCGCGGCGGACGAGACCTGGGCACCCAAGATCAAAGGTTCGATTACAAAATCACATGGACATAGCACGAGTTATGAGTCAAGCCCCGCTAACTCCGCTTTAGAGCTTCAGCCCTTTGAGATACTCCCTGAACCTTACCCCGAACTCCGGCCGCTTGAGCGCAAACTCCACGGTTGCCTGCAGCATGCCAAACTTATCGCCCGCGTCGTAGCGCTTGCCCTCGAAGGTATAACCGTAGACCTTCTCTTCTTTCAGCAACGCTTTGATGCCGTCAGTCAGTTGTATCTCGCCACCGGCGCCGGGCCGAGTCTGTTCCAGCAGTGCGAAGACCCGAGGCGTGAGCACATAGCGCCCGATGATCGCCTGTGTTGATGGAGCTTCTTCGAACTTGGGTTTCTCCACCATGCCGGTGCAGTTATAAATCCTTGGATTGCCGGGATCCGGAGAGCCTGCCAGCACACCATAGGCGCTGATACCCGGTCCCTCTACGGTTTGCGTTGCCAGCACCGATCCGCCTCTTTCGCAGAACACATTGATCATTTGCCTCAGGCAGGGCGGATCGGCGTCGATTACGTCGTCGGGCAGGATTACGGCAAACGGCTCATCTCCCACCAACTCTTTGGCGCACAGGACCGCATGGCCCAGCCCTAGAGGCTCTTTCTGCCGCACGTAACTGATCCGCGCCAGCGTGGCCACGCTGCGTGATACTTCGAGCAATTCCTTCTTCCCCCGGCGCTCCAGCGTGGCGTCCAGTTCAAAGCTATTGTCGAAGTGGTCTTCCATCGTGCCCTTGCCGCGGCCGGTGATGATGATGATGTGCTCGATCCCCGATGCGATTGCTTCTTCCACTCCGTACTGGATGATGGGCTTGTCGACCAGCGCAAGCATCTCCTTCGGAATGACCTTTGTGGCAGGCAGGAACCGCGTGCCTAGGCCTCCGGCGGGAAAGACTGCTTTCCGTACCCGTTTGCTCATCTCATCTCCTCAACTCTTCAGGTGCCAAGGCCGAAAATCAATTGATTGGCAAGCCTGTCATCTTGCGCTCCGCGATCAACAATCTATGTTTATCTTAGCGTGCCGCGGGGATCAAGTCGGTCTTCAGTAAGCTCTCCGGATGTAGCCCGCTTTCGTCAGCATACTAGAGCGTGGGTGAGTTATCTCCCATCATCGCCTCTCTCACAATCTTCACAGGTGGAAATCCCTGGCGCAAAAAATCATCGTGAAACTTCTCGAGCGAAAAGGCCGCGCCTTCCTTCTTTTCGAGGTCTTCGCGCAGATTCAGGATCTCCAGCTTGCCGAGCGTGTAGTAGAGATAAGTGGGATCGCTGGTGCCGCGCTTCGTTTCCACAATCGCAGTTTCTTTTGACTGGTAGCCTTCCCGCTGGAAAAACTCCTCGGCCTGCGCCATTGTCATCTTGCCGGTGTGCATCTCAATGCCCACAATAAAGCGCGCGTCACGGAGCAACGCATCCTGCAACTGTCCCAGCCGCAGGAGTTTCGATTCGCGCTCATCTCTGGCTCCCGCTCCTGGCTGCCCATAGCCCTCGTCCAGCATCATCTGCTCGCAGTAGTGCGCCCATCCTTCAACATTTGTGTTGGCGCCCAGCAATTTACGCACGCGGCTCGGCGCCTTCGGAACCCACAGGAATTGCACATAGTGCCCGGGATAAGCCTCGTGCACAGCCGTCGAAATCACGGTGCCCACGTTGAATGAGTGCATGTAGCCCTCCACTTGCGCGGGTGTCATCGATGGATCCGGAAGGGTCACGTTGAAGTAGGCTTCGGTTGCGTGTGTCTCGTATGGCCCCGGAGTATCCATGCTGGCAAAGGTGGTAGCGCGCATGAAGGGTGGCGTTTCTTCCACGATCGGCCTGACGTTCGACGGAATGGTAACGATATGATGCGCATTGATGAAGCTCACTAATCCGTTGAAGGTCGCGCGAAAGCTGTTGAGCAACTGATCCGGAGCGGGATGATCCGCATCCAGTTCCTCCAGCACCTGGCGCGGCGTCTTGCTCGGATCCAATTCCGCTGCAACCTTCTTGAAGTGCGCTTGATTTTTGTGTAGATCAGCCCAGCCAATCTCCAGCAGCCTGTCCAGCGGCAAATCTACCATCTCGTCGTATTCGAGCTTCTTGCGAAAGGCGTCTGCGCTGATGCGAAAATCTCCGTTGGACCGGGCAAGCAGATCAGATTTGAGCCAGCCCTGATAGCTTTGCAGCGCCGCGATGACCGCGGCATTGGTCCGCGCAAACTCGGCCTTCAACTCGGCGTCGCTGGCATTTGCAAAGGCCAGCGGAACATCGTGCTCAAAGAAGCTGATGATCCCCGGCAATTGCTCAATGGCAATCTCGGTATAGACGCGCGGAGGATTCTTCAGATTTACGCGCGCCTCGGCCAGGAGCTTCGGCATCTGCTTCTCGCGCGCGACAAGCGAGCGCAGCCGCTGGTCCGGCGGCGCAAATTTGCGTTCCATAAGCACAAATGCGGCATTGGCGCAGGTACTCGAATAGTTGTCCGCGTTCTTCTCCCAGGGCCGGATGGACTCCAGCGTCAACAGCGTGGACCGGATATTCCCGAGCACAATTTCCCGGTCACTGCGCGGAACAAAATCGGACACGGAGTTATCTGGATGAATGGCTTCGATGCGCTGTTCGAAGTTTTTCAGTGCCGCAATCTCCGCATCGATGGTTTTGCGCGAGTAATCCTCCAACTGGCCATCGTATTGGTGATACCCGACCGATGTCCCGTTTGTTGGCGAATAGGGGAAATACACCTGGTCGAAGTATTCGTCCGAGGCTCTCTGGAACTCCTGCTTCCAGTTCGGTTGCGTGGTCTGTGCGGAAAGGACGGAAGACATGCAAACTCCAAGTGCCATCAACAAACTTGCTTTCTTCATTGAATCTCACTTAAAGAAAACGTGGTAACTTATGCGTTTATGGTTGCTGGCGCCAGGCTCTCCAGCACGTCTTGTATTTCGAGCAGGACTTCATCGGGCCGTGTGGCTCCCAAAGGATACTTCAGCAGCCCTTGCGGCGTGAATTGAGCGCCCCGCTTCGCATGTCTCGCCACCAGCCGCATCAGATGCTGCGGGTCGACGGCGGCGTTCTCCGTGAATCGGATCTGCACTTCGCCGCGCTTGCGGTCGATCTGCGCGATGCCGATCCGCTCGCATCTGAGCCGCAGCATGGCCGCTTCCAGCAGATATACCGTCGCATCGGGCAACGAGCCATATCGGTCCTGCATTTCTGCCCGGACCTCGTCTACGGCGGCTTCGCTCCTGGCGCCGGCAATCTTCTTGTAAAGCCTCAGCCGCTGGTTCTCCTCGGGAACGTAGCTCTCGTCAATACGCAAGGCGATGCCCAGGTTGAGTTGTGTCGCTGGCCGTTCTTCGCTGGTCTCGCCCTTCAGTTCCTTCACCGCGGCCTCAAGCATCGACGTGTATAACTCGAAGCCGACCGCCTCGATGTGCCCGCTCTGTTCGCCGCCCAGCATGTTGCCTGCGCCACGCAACTCCAGGTCCAGCGCGGCGATCTTGAATCCCGCGCCCAGATCGCTGAATTCCTTCAACGCCGCCAGGCGCCTGCGCGCAATCTCTGTGAGCTCGTTTTCAGGAGGAATAAGTAAATATGCATACGCTCTTCGATTTGATCGCCCTACGCGCCCGCGCAACTGGTAGAGCTCGCTCAGTCCATGCCGGTCCGCGCGGTTGATCAGGATCGTATTCGCCAGCGGAATGTCCAGCCCGTTTTCGATGATCGTCGTCGCCACCAGCACGTCAAACTCGTGGCGCATGAAGGCGAGCATCACCTTCTCCAGATCGCTTTCGCCCATCTGCCCGTGGCCGACGGCAACGCGCGCTGCCGGCACCAACTCCTGAATCCGCGCGGCAATTTCATAGATCGATTCCACGCGGTTATGCACAAAGTACACCTGCCCGCCGCGCTCCAGTTCCATTTCGACGGCTGAGCGCACCAGTTTTTCGTCGAACTTTGCCACGACCGTTTGAATCGCCATCCGGTCTTTGGGCGGCGTTTCGATTACGCTCATGTCACGCAGCCCGACCAGAGACATGTGCAGCGTGCGCGGAATCGGCGTGGCGCTCATTGCCAGCACATCGATCTCCTTGCGCATCTGCTTCAGCCGCTCCTTGTGGCGCACGCCGAAGCGCTGTTCCTCGTCCACGACCAGCAGGCCCAGATCCTGGAACTTGATATCCTTTGAGAGCAGGCGGTGCGTCCCAATCAGGATGTCAACCTTGCCAGTCTCGACCTGCTCCACAATCTGCTTCTGCTCCTTCGCCGTGCGGAAGCGCGAGATCATCTCGATGTTGATGGGGAACTGCGCAAACCGCCTCTTGAAGGTCTCGAAGTGTTGGAAGCTGAGCACGGTCGTCGGCGTCAGGACCGCGACCTGCTTGCCGTCCTGCACGGCCTTGAAGGCAGCGCGCATGGCCACTTCTGTCTTGCCGTAACCCACGTCGCCGCAGAGCAGGCGGTCCATCGGCGTGGTCGCTTCCATGTCTTCTTTGATCGCCTGAATGGCCGCCAACTGGTCTTCGGTTTCGTTGTAGTCGAATGCGTCCTCAAACTCGCGTTGAAATTCATTGTCCTGTGAGAAAGCCGTTCCCTCGGCCGTTTGCCTTGTCGCATACAGCTTCAGCAGCTCCGCCGCCATGTCCTGCATGGCCTTGCGCACGCGCGCTTTGGTCTTGGTCCACTGCTGCGAACCGAGCTTGTTCAGCACCGGCGCCGGTCCCGACTCCGTCGAGCGGTACTTCTGGATCAAGTCCAGGCGCGTCAGCGGCACATAGAGCTTGGCCTGCTCGGCAAACTCCAGGATCATGAACTCCACTGAGAGCCCGTCCTGCGTGATCTCCTTCAGTCCCTGATATTGCGCGATGCCGTGCTCCACGTGCACAACGTAATCACCGATGCTGAGGTCGCGAAAGTCCGAAACGAACGCCGCGGTCGCCGCGGTTTTTGACCGCTTTGGCGCGGGTCGCGCCATCACGTCCGCTTCGTCGGAGAGATCATTGGCCCCGAAGACGATCAGGTTCGCGCCGGCAAAGCTCACGCCTGAAGCAAGCGGCGTGCGCACAATCACCGGCACGCGCAGATCGCCGGCCAGGTAGCTGCCCTCGTCCAGGATCATTTCGCCGCCGGGGCGCGTTACACGGCTGCCCAGCCGGTAGGGAACCTGGTACTCGCGGAGCACGGTTGCCAGCCGTTCCACCTCGCCCTGGTTTGGCGCGGCCAGCACAATCCGCGTCTCTGCCGCCATCAGGTTGCGCAACTGTTCGGTCAGCGCGGGAATTGAGCCGTGGAATCTGAGTGTGGGCCGCGTCTGCAGTTCGATTTCGCCCAGCGTGGAGTCTTCGTCCAGCACGTCCACCACGCCCAATTGATCCAGGTCCAGCCCCATGTGCGCGTCCAGTGACGCCTGCAATACCTCCGGCCGCAGATAGATATCTTCCGGGCGGATCAGCGACCCGATCCCCGACCGCTCATGCCGCTGCTCCACCTTGTTCCACCAGCGATCAATCTGGTTACGCACCATTGCCGGCTCGTCGACAAAGAGGGCGCACCGGGGCGCCAATGAGAGGAGCGATTTCTGCGCTCCAGCCACGGTGGTGAAGAATTCCCACCCCGGAAACACGCTCACCCCGCCAGCCGCCGCTGCCTCCACGGCCATCTCCTCGATCGCCTCTTCGTCTGAGGTTTCCACTTGCACGCGATCCCGGCTCAACCGCGCATGGACCGCTGCCAGCAGTTGCTCGGTCACCGGCGTTTCGGTGAGCGGAAGCAGAAGAGTCTCGTCGAGGCCGGCCTGGGACCGCTGCGTCTCCGGATCGAACTTGCGTATGGTGTCAATCTCGTCGCCGAAGAATTCGATGCGCACCGGGCGATCGGCTTCTGGAGAATAGACGTCCAGGATGCCGCCCCGCCGCGTGAACTGCCCCGGCATCTCGACCAGATCCGCCTGCGTATAGCCCACGCTGGCCAAGTGCCCGGTCAGCACCTCAAGGTCCACCTCTTCACCGCGCCGCAGCGTTACCGCCAGCCCGGCATAATACTCGCGGTCGAACAGCCTGAGCGCAGCAGCTTCCACGGGCGCTATCAGGATCGAAACCGCGCCTGTGGCCAGCTTCCACAAAGCGGCCGCACGCCGTTCCTGTACATCGGGATGGGGAGAAAGATTTTCGAAGGGAAGCACATCGTGGGCCGGCAACCGCACGACCCGCTCCGGGTCCACGGCGCCGGTCAGCTCGCAGCCGGCCTTGAGTAGCGGCTCCAGCGCCTCGGCGGCCTTGTTGTCGGCCACCACCAGAATGACCGGCTGCTTGGCCGCCCGCGCCATCAGCGGCACGTACAGCGCCCGCGCGGTGACGGTCAATCCGGACACACGTCTCCGCCCCGTACCCAGGCTCAGATGCCTGCGAACGCGCTCAAATGCTGAACCGTGCTCCAGATCCGCAAAGATTTCGCGGACAAACGGGAGGATCATCTGGATTCAGTTTAGCAGCGGAAGGAGTCGCACATCGACCGCTAGAGGAATCACGCCTTCAATGATCCCGATGGCTCGTTGCATGTGATTTTCGCGTCGATCTTCCGTAGAATCACCGCGTGGCTGCGGCGAACTGTGGGGTGGTTCAATACTTGCAGTCCGGCCATTTCCGCTGCCTGCACTTCTCTCTGGAATTCATCTGTTTTCACATGCCCTGATGGTTCGGCAAAGAAGAGCAAGCCCCCCGGCTTCAGCGCATTTGCTGCTTCGGCGAAGAACGTCTCCGCCGCAGGCATCTCGTGTACAGCGGCAAAGGCAAAGACAAAATCCACCGTGCCCTCCAGATCCTCGAGACCCATCCTCTCCGGCCTGGCCAGCCGCGTTTCGATGCGCTCCGCGAGGCCGGCCTTAATGGCCCGCCGCCGCAGTCCCTCCAGCATCTTCGCTTGAATATCCACCGCGATCACCCGTCCGGCTGGGCCAACCAGGCGCGCCAGCGGCAGGGTGAAGAAGCCCATGCCCGGCCCGGGTTCCAGCACCGTCATCCCTTCCCGGAGATACGGCGCAAGTAATTGCTCAGGATTTTCCGCGATCCAGCGGCGTATCGGGCTGGCCAGTAGAGAACCGATCCACCAAGGGCAGACATGCTTCGCCATGCGGTGCTTTCGTCCTTTCTCTCGTCACCCAGATTGCGAATGCCCTGCTGGGGAGTTCCCAAAGCACTTCGGGTCTGCTCAGACGATACGCCCGTCCTGACGGGCCGGTTCCTGAGATGCAGTCAGGCCGGATTCCCCGGGGAGCGCCATCGTTGCGTTATTGAGTCTGCCCCGGATCCGTTGCCCGGGCAACGAAGGCCGCGAAACATTGGTTTACTCTTTAGTTAATTAGTAACCCATTTGCGATTACTTCAAGCAGGGGAAACTTGTCTCAAATCGCTTCCCAACATCTGCCAGATATGGATAATGAGCCTGTTAAGGAGCGGCGGGAGCTTCGCAATCGAGGGGATTCTGCGGGGTCTGGTTTCGAGCCATCTTCCTGGTATTTCAGAGATTCCGGTTCCCACGATGGCCGCCGGCAGCTGCCAATTCTCTTGCCCCGAGCGCATGCTCGCGGCATTCAGGTTGACCGGCAAGCCAAAGAACGACGGTGAATCGAATGGATCAGCCCCAATCATCCTCGCCTGATATGTCCGCGAGCTACGCCTTCGGCAGTTTCCGGTTGGATGCCGATGGTTCGCTTTTCCGCGGGGATGCTCTGGTCCATCTGCCCCCCAGGGAACTGGCGGCGCTGCGCCTCCTGCTTGCGCATGCCGGTCAGATCGTCACACCTTCGCAATTGAAGCAGGCGCTTTGGGGTGATGTCCATGTCACTGCTGATAGTCTCCCCAAGTGTCTCTCTTCGCTGCGGGCGCATCTGCAGCCGGAAGAGTTCATCCAGACCGTCTACAAGCGCGGGTATCGCTTCACGGCCGATGTGCGATCACGCGGCCCCGCGCCGGCTGGTACGCTTCCCCGCCTGGCGATCGTGCCTTTTGCCGCTGATCACGGCGTGCCGGAATACCTCGGTGCAAGCGCCGCCGAGGAAACCGGCATCCGTCTTACCCGATCGCGCCAGCCCATTGTTTCGGTCCTGGCCAGAGACTCGGTCTTCACTCTGTCGCGCCGGGGGCTCACTGCGCAGCAGATTGGCGAAACCCTCCGTGCCGACCTCGTCCTCACGGGCACTCTCCGCATGTTACCGGCGCACTTCCGCCTTCGGGCCGAGATGATTCGCGTATCCGATGGCGCGCAGATCTGGGTTGAAGATATGCTCGTCGAGCGAAACCGGATTGCAGCACTGGAAGCGGAACTGGCCATCCGGCTGGAATTCCGCCTGCATCAGGGCGGCCTGTCCATCTCAGCGGGCGCTGCCGAGGCCGAGCCGGAAAACAAACCCCAGCACCTTGAGGCCTTCGAAATCTTCCAGCGGGCGCATTACGAGTGGCAGACCCTGCAGCGCCACCGCATGCAGGACGGCATGCAGCACCTTATGCGCGCCATCGAACTTGATCCCGCGCTGATCCCCGCCCATATAGACCTTGCGAATCTTTGCGTCACCGAGGCACTTTACGGCTTCATGACTCCATCTGCCGCCGCCGATATGGTGCGCCGCACCGCCGAATCGATTGCCGATCTTCCCGTCCGCGCCCCGGCCGTTCTTCCTGCTCTCGGATGGGTTTGCTTCCACGTGGACCGTGATCTGCCCGCGGCTCTTCGGGCATTTGCGCAGTCGGCTGATCTGCCCCACGATGCCTGGACCACGCGCGCCCGCGCCATGTTTGCTCTCAGCCGCCACCGCTTTGCTGATGCTATTGCTCTATTGCGCTCCGCCATTCGCACCGATCCCTTTTCGCCGTGGCTTCATGCCCGCCTGGCCTGGGCACTCCATTTGTCCGGACAGGCTTCAGAGAGCGTCGCGCTGATCCATGAGGCGCTCGCGCTCTTTCCTGGACATGAGGGCGCCAATCTCTACGGTGCGATGATCCTCTCCTTTCAGGGCGAGGCTGAGCAGGGAACCAAGCTTGCCGAGGAATTAGCGGAGCATTTTCCCTACTTCGACCTCGCCACTGCCGTCCACGCTTACGCGCTGGCCTGCGCGGGGCAAAAGGATGAGGCTCGCGCCATCCTCGAACGTCTGCAATGGCTCAGCCGCGAGCGCTTCGTGCTCAAGACATTCATGCCGGCCGCCTACGTGGCTCTGGAAGACTTCGATTCGGCGATTTCAGAGTTACAGGCTTCCGGGGAAAGCCGCTGCCCCTGGTATTTCCAGATGCTGGCCGATCCGCGCTTGAAGCCGCTCCATGGCAGGCGCGAGTTCCGCGAGATGCTGGCCGTCATCACCCGCATGGAGGCCGATGGCGCCGCCAGCGGCAAGCCCGACGTTCTCTGGACAAAGAAGTAGCTCTTCCGGTCGACGAACGCCGGCAATCGCCGGTTCATCCGGAAGCCTACACACAGGCGCCTCGCTTCGAGCGTCGCAAGAGCAATCCTGCTTCCGCTCTTGGCTCCGTCCTGCGGCATCGAGAACCAGCCGAAGCGCCGCAACTTGCTCTCCAAGGCACAGTAGGGCAGTATGAATTGGAGGGTTGTGGAAATCCTACTGGAGGGCAAAGAACATGGCCGTAGTGATCAAGTTCGGAACCTCGGGATGGCGCGCCGTAGTGGCCGATGAATTTACTCTCGCCAACATCAGGCTCGCCGTGGCGGGAATCGCCGCCTACGTCAAGACGCTTCCGGCGCCGCATCGCGTGCTGGTGGGCCGCGATCCGCGTTTCCTGGGCGAGAGCTTTGTAGCCGAGGCTGCCAGGGTGCTGGCGGGCGCAGGTGTCGCGCCGATCGTGATTCCCGAGGCCGCGCCTACGCCGGCCATGGCCTATGCCGTGCGCACGCTCAAGACCTCCGGTTCCATCAATTTCACTGCCTCCCACAATCCGCCGGAATATAACGGCATCAAGTACTCCACTCCCGACGGAGCTCCGGCTCTGCCCGAGGTGACAAAGCAAATCGAGTCGGCCGTGGCGGCCATCGCCGCCTCCGGCTGCGCCGTTCCCAAGGCAGAACCTCCGGCAGGGGGCTTTGAGACCACCGACGTGAAGCCCGCATTTCTGAAACGGCTCGCTGAGCTGATCGATCTGAAGGCCATCGCCAAGTCAGGCATCAAAATTGTCTATGATCCCTTCTGGGGCGCGGGGCGCGGCTATTGTTCCGATCTGCTGCGCGAGGCGGGCGTGGCCGTCGAGACGGTCCATGACTACCGCGATGTGCTCTTCGGCGGCCATGCCCCCGAGCCGGACGACCATCTGCTTGCCGACGCTAAGGCGAAGATGCGCGAGACCGGCGCAGCGCTGGGTGTTGCTACCGATGGCGACGCGGACCGCTTCGGCGTTTTGGATGGTGATGGAACCTTTATTCAGCCGAATTACATCATCGCCCTGCTCTTTGACTATCTTGTGGAGACGCGCGGCTGGCGCAACGGTGTCGCCAAGAGCGTTGCCACCACCAACCTGGTCAATGCCCTGGCCGAGCACCACAAGGTGCCCCTCTATGAAACGCCGGTCGGCTTCAAATACATTGGTGAGCTAATCAACGAAGACAAGATCGCCATTGGCGGCGAGGAATCGGCGGGCCTGACCATTCGTGGCCACGTTCCGGAGAAAGATGGGGTGCTTGCAGGGTTGCTTGTGGCCGAGATGGTGGCCACGCGCGGCAAGAGCCTCCGTGTGCAATTACAGGAATTATTTGCCAAGGTTGGTTCCTTTTATCCCGTTCGCGAGAACTTCCGCTTGACCCCGGAGGTCAAAGCCGCGTTCACTGAAAAATTGAAGGCCGATCCCACCGAGCTGAGCGGACGCAAGGTGAGCAAGGTGGTGCGCACCGACGGGCTCAAGTTGATCCTGGAAGATGGCTCCTGGGTCTGCTACCGGCTTTCAGGAACCGAGCCGGTAGTGCGTGCATATACTGAGGCCCGAAGCCAGCAGGACATGGAAGCCCTGCGCGTTGCGGCCGAGAAGTTCGTACTGTCGTAAGTGTGGGCTCCAAGCGCGAGTCGAGGCGGAATGCAGGCAGAGAATCCGGAAGTCAAGAGGAGCAACGCTGGAGCACGCGCCACCCCGCTTTCAGGGCGTGCCGTCGATTGGGTGCACAGGATCTGGCGCCCCGCCGGCACCGTGGCCGCGGTGGGACTGGCCTTGTTGCTCACCTGGCATGTTATCGACGGGCGGCATGGCCTGACCTTCTGGCAGCAGAAGCGCACTGAGGACCACGAACTCCGCCAGCAAATCCAGCAGTTGCAGCAGGACAACGCGCGCTTGCACGACCGCATCGACCATCTCAAGTCCGATCCGGATGCCATCGAGCATGAGGCGCGCCAAAAGCTCCACTACGCCAAGCCGGGCGAAGTCATTTATACGTTGCCGGACCAGCCCGCGCAGCAGCCGAACGGCGCTCCGAAGTGAGATCTCATCCGCACATGGATAGTGGTGGTCTCCGAACCCGGGCCCCCGGCAAGCCTGCTCTTGCTGAGCGGGGTGGTAGAGGCTTTTGTTTGGGCCTCCTGGCCTAACCACAGGATCTGGCGGCGTGGACGGCGCCAGTACAGCCGCTCTGGAGAGTGGCGCTACTTGGACAGGTGATCTGCGGGTTGTCTCTGAGAGCTTTTGGCAACCGCAGGCCAGGCGTGGTCTTCAGCGCCAGGAGACAGCCAGGCTTTTGCAGGGAATTGCGCAATTTTCCGCTACGCTGAAAACAGTCCTATTGAATTAAAACCAAGACAGAACGGAAGGCCGGCGAGGCTTTCCTGATCTTCTTCAGGCCATCTCCGCGGTTCAGGTGCGGCGCAGGAGAGCAAAAGCAAACGCTCAGTCTGACAGGAACCATGTTTCCCGGGATAACTCCGCAGCGGGGTTGGTGGGCGCTGCTTTCAGCGGCCGTAAGGGGCCTTGGAACGATGGCCGGAAATGGCGGAGCGATGGCCGAAGCACGGCAAAAGTCGAAGCAAGGGAAGATACCGAAAAGCAAAGCGTATCAGCAGGCAAAGAGCAGAACGAAAGGCAGCGCAGCGGCGGCGCGCAAGAAAAGAGCAAAGACTCCAGTACGCAGAGAGACAGAGCGGGAGCGGACGGTTCCTGCCGACGGTGCGGAGGAATTGAAGCGGGCGGCAGACAGGGAGGTGGGGCAAAACAGCCTTGAACTGGCAGAAGTGCTGCGAAAGAAGGCAATAAAGGGCGATCTGGCCAGCGTCAAATTGCTGGTCACGCTCGCGGCACAGAAAAAGCCAATTGAGAAGGCTGTGGACAATTCCGGCGGGTTCGGAGGATCGTCAACGGCTGAACGATGGGAAGCCGAGCCGCAGTGCACGGACCCGTTGCCCGGAGAGGAGCCGGAAGCAGGAAACAAGCAATAGGCAATTGCTGCGCCATTCTCGCAGGCAAAGCCGTGGTGAGGATGGCGCAGAGCTGTTCTCCGATGTTGAGAGCGTGCATATGCTGTGACGGTGTGCGCTGACGAAACCCGCCGGCATTGGCGGCTGACAGTGACGAAAGTCGCTGTCATGGGGAGCAGATGCAGCCTACCGTGAAGGCATCGGGAGGTTCCTGCATCATGTTCACTGCCACATCCACTCTTCGCTCCATTGCCCTTGAAGAGCCCGCCACGATTCGCGTCTTTGAGCGTTATCGCCTGGATTACTGCTGCGGTGGTAACCGGCCGCTGCATGAGGTTTGCTCTGAGAATGGCATTGCTACGGAAATACTGCTGGCGGCGCTGACAGCGGCAACCGTCAACGCGCCTGCCACAAAAGATCTGAGCCGGGTCACGCTCGCGGAACTGATCCACCGCATCGTTGAAACCCATCACGTGTATGTCCGCAGCGAGTTGATCCGCTTGCAGCCGATGGCACAGCGCGTGGCCACCAAGCATGGGCCGGTTCACCCTGAGGTGAGCCTGATCGAACGCGATCTGCTGCAACTGGGCGATGAACTGCTCTTCCATCTGCACAAGGAGGAGCGGATACTTTTCCCTTACATAGAGGCGCTGGAACGAAGTTGCGAAACAGGTGGCGCCGTACCCGGCTCACAGTTCGGCAGTGTGCAAAGCCCTATTCAAGCGATGCTCCACGAGCATGAAAGCGCGGCGGCGCTGCTCGAAGAGATGCGGACAAGGAGCGACGGCTTTGTGCCTCCGCCGGACGCCTGCCCCACCTATGTTGGGCTGTATCACGGGTTGAAGGCCTTTGAGCGCGACCTGCACCGGCACGTGCATCTTGAAAACAACCTGCTGTTTCCCCGCGCCATTGCGCTGGAGAAGGAAATTTCAGTGGCGCAGTGACGGAGAGGCGCGTCCCGCTTAGCTTTCTGCAGCCGCCGTGCCGGGCAGCACGGTGAGGACGCGGCACCGGCGTCTGCCCGCGGCGCTCCAGGCCAACGTCATCTCGCTCTCAATGTAGGCGCAATCACCGGCGTCCAGCACCTCGTGCATGCCACCTGCTTCGAGCTGCAACTTTCCTTCGAGCACATACACCATGCCGCTGGTTTCATGAAGACTATCCATGGCGATTGTGGAGCCGCCGGATGGGAACTCGATCATCTGCACCACCAGGCGAGGCCTTTCCTCGATCGCATTCAACGGCGTGAACTTCACGGCCTCCGGGCCGCGCCCGTTGCCCTGCAAGTGGGCCTTGCGCGTGATGGAGAGCTTGTGGCGGGCCGGTTCCGCGAAGAAATAGTCCATGCCCACTCCATAAACACGGCAGATGGTGGCCAGCGTGGGCAAGGTCGGGATCATGCGGTCGGTCTCCAGCTTGGAGAGCAACGCCGTGGAAAGGCCGGTTTCCGCTGAGAGGCGAGCCAGCGTCAGCCGCTTTTGCGTGCGCAGCGAACGCAGCTTCATGCCGATGCAATACGGTTCCAGAGACCACTGTGCATAGGAAACTGTCTTGGGCATCACGAACTCCCTGGCCCCACATGCGGGTCCACGTTCAGTCTGACAGTTGTAAGGCACTGATTTCTGATGAATTTCTGAAGTTTTCCTGAAAGAATCGATTCGGACGATATTTGCGCGATGTTTCCCATCGTTGTTACGACGGTATGAAAGACGGCTCCGAAGCACGCAACCTGCTGCCGGCAGGCCACATCGAAGGCTCCACCCCAGGCATGGCGCCGGCATGGAGCGAGGTCGGTTGCAATCACAAATTAGAAGAGAGGCAGGTTACTGAATGACGCAGCTTACGGTTCGCACATCATGGCTTTCGCATATTCTTTCCCGCCGAGTAATTTTGTTGTTGCTGTTCGCGGCAATCGTGTGCGTCGCACAGAGCAAGCCCGCGGCCAAACCCGCGCCAGACGTGCTGGTGCTGAGCAACGGTGATACGCTGCACGGAAAGTTGGTGAGCGCCATCAACGGCAAGGTTACGTTTCACAGCGATGCAATGGGAGATATGTCCCTTACCTGGGGCGAAATCAAGGATCTGCGCACCAGCGGAAAGTTCGCGGTGCTTAAAAAGAACTTGAGGCTGCCCGGCCGGAAGGACGTGGGCCAAATCCCGGCCGGTACGGTCGAGGTGGAGAATCAGACCGTGATTTTGCATCCTGCGGGAGCCGCGGCTTTGGCTCCCGTTCCTGTCAATGACGCGGAGTTCATTCTGGATGATGCAACGATGACCGAGGTGGCGCATTCCTCGCCGAATATCCTCTCTGGGTGGAGCGGCACGGCGACCGCAGGGGCGACGCTGGTGGCCGCAACGCAGAACCAATATACGGTGTCAGGGGGCTTTGGTCTCGCGCGCGTGGTGCCTTCCGTGAGCTGGCTGCAACGCCGCAACCGCACGACGATGAACTTCACTGGATCATTCGGTAAGATTACCCAGCCCGCTTATCTCTCCGCGGGTGTTTTAGTGCCTGCGGTATCGACGAAATCGGCGATCTATCATGCCGATGCCGAGCGCGACGAGTATCTTTCGCCGCGCTTCTTCGCGCTGGGGCAAACAGCGTTTGATCACAACTTCGGCCAGGACCTGGACCTGCAGCAGATTTACGGCGGCGGCTTTGGCTGGACGGTGTTCAAGAATGCAAAACAGGAAATCGATCTGAAAGGCTCGGTCCAATATGAGAAGCAGCAATTCATCACCGTCGCGGCCGGCAGCCCGACCAGCGGCAGCGTGAACCTGGTGGGATCGACGCTTTCGGCGAATTACAGCCTCCACCTTAAATTGCTGACATTTGCGCAGAGCGTTGCCTACATTCCCGCCTATAACGACATGCACGCCTATTCCGCGAATGAGACGAATACCGTGACGTTTCCCACATACAAGAGCCTCGGCTTCTCAATCGGGACGCTGGATAGTTACTTGAACAATCCGCCGCTGACGGAGCCGCCTACCAAGCGGAACTCATTCCAGTTCACAATGGGGCTGACCTACGCGTTCAAAGAAAGGGATTAAAGCAGGAAGCTGAGACAAGGAAATAGCACCGGGGTGGATGAAAGACTCGACACCCCGGCATCAAGATTCATAAGCGCCCGTGACGCATGTCACACCTGCATGATCTCTGCTTCTTTTTTCTGCGCCATCTCTTCCATGCGGCGGATCTCGGCGTCGGTCATCTTCTGCACCTCTTCAAGAGCGCGCTTTTCGTCATCCTCGCTGATCTTCTTTTCCTTGGCGAGTTTCTTGAGAGCCTCGTTGCCGTCGCGGCGGATGTTGCGCACGGCGGTGCGGTGCTCCTCAAGCACTTTGTTGAGGTGCTTGCAGACATCGCGCCGGCGCTCTTCGGTCATGGGCGGCACGGGCACGCG
The DNA here is from genome assembly GCA_021799405.1 of Acidobacteriota bacterium. Next base: position 6,095 of record JAJZAL010000046.1, on the reverse strand, counting down.
AATCACCTTGCCGTCAGAGAGGGGGTTGAAGCCAAGATCCGCAGCTTGGATGGCCTTTTCAATCTCCTTGGCGATGGTTGGATCCCAGGGCGAGATCAGGATCAGTTGCGGCTCGGGCGCCGACAACTGCGCCAGTTGGCTGATGGGCGTCTGCGTGCCATAGTAATCGACCTTCACCTGGTCGAGCATGTGCACGTTGGCGCGGCCCGTGCGCGTTGCGGCCAGGCCGGCTTGGAAATCGCTAACCGCCTGGTCCATGCGCCGCTTCAGGTCGCTATTCAGTTCTTTGAGCGCCGGTATCCCGGCCATGATCGAGAGTGCCATCGGTTTCAAATCCTCGCTAGGCGATTTGCCAACGGCTATTTTACTAGAGTTGACTGCATTGAGCGGTTGGAGCGTCATGATTCGATGCGGGGTGCAAAGAATTTCCTCTTGGTGCGCCGCCCAAAATCTTGCGAGCTGCAATGCATGCTGGATGCCCCGCCAAATACGCAGAGGCTCCGCGTGAAATCGCACGGTGCTGCTTCGATTGAGCCTCACCGGTGGCAGGAAGACGGGCGCCACCGCCAGGGGGCGGTGCTCCGCATTCCGATCAGCGGTCACCGGCCCTGGCTGGGTCTGTACGACTTCAAATCAAACTCTCACCTGGAGTGAGAGCTTTCAGACGGCTCGTTGCTCCGGATGCGCATGCTGTAAAACGAGCGGTGGACGAAGAAGAACGATATCACGAAGAATATCGCCGCAAGCAGGTGCGTCCACCCCGTTCCGCTGGTCCTGGACATTTGATCCGCCAACTCGACAGCCAGCAGGCCAAAGAGCGTGGTGAACTTGATGACCGGATTGAGCGCCACGGAGGCCGTGTCCTTGAATGGATCGCCGACCAGGTCGCCCACCACCGTTGCTTCGTGCAGAGGCGTTCCCTTTTCCTGCAATTCAACTTCGACGATCTTTTTGGCGTTATCCCACGCGCCGCCGGCATTCGCCATGAAGACGGCCTGGTATAGACCGAAGATCGCAATCGAGATCAGATAGCCGATGAAGAAGAAGGGATCCAGGAAGGCAAATGCCAACGCGGCAAAAAACAGCGAGATGAAGATGGTCAGCATCCCACTCTGCGCGTAGCGGGTACAGATCGCCACCACCCTCTTGCTGTCTTCGGTGGAAGCTCTTCCGGATTCATCAATGTGAATATTTCTTTTGATGAACTCCACTGCCCGGTAGGCGCCCGTTGTTACCGCCTGGGTGGCGGCGCCGGTGAACCAGAAAATGATCGCGCCACCCGTGATCAGGCCGAGCAAAAAAGGAGCATGGAGAATTGAGAGCTTTCCGACGGCGACACTATCGTGGAGCGAGTCGGTCAGCGCCATAATCGTGGCGAAGATCAGTGTGGTGGCGCCCACCACGGCCGTGCCGATGAGCACCGGTTTTGAACTGGCTTTGAATGTATTGCCGGCACCGTCGCCGGCTTCCAGCATCTTCTTGGCGCGCTCGAAGTCCACTTCCACGCCGTAATGCTTTTTCACTTCCTCACGCACTCCCGGCTCGGTCTCGATGAGCGACAGTTCGTAGATGGATTGTGCGTTGTCCGTCACCGGCCCGAATGAATCGACGGCGATGGTCACCGGTCCCATGCCCAGGAAGCCGAAGGCAACCAGGCCAAAGGCGAACATCGGCGCAGCCAGAATGATGCTGTCGAACCCCATGGTGCTGACGCCGTAGCCGAGGGCCATCAAAATGATGACCGCCAGTCCCAGGTAGTAGGAGGAGAAATTTCCGGAGACAAATCCCGAGAGGAGATCGAGAGCGGCCCCGCCCTCCCTCGCCGACGCTACCACCTCTTGTACATGCTTGGCCTTGGTTGAGGTGAAGACCTTGACCAGCTCCGGAATGAGAGCGCCCGCGACGGTTCCGCAGGAAGTGATTGTGGCAAGTTTCCACCAGAGTGTGGGGTCTCCGCCCAAGTCAGGAAGCAGAACATAGGTGACCGGATAGGTTATGGCGATGGTGACGATCGAAGTGATCCAGACGAGCGAGGTGAGCGGCGTTTCAAAGTTCAATTCTTCGACATTGCCGAATCGCATCTTCGAGATCAGCTCGTTGATGTAATAACCCGCGACCGCAGCCACCAGCATGGCCACGCGAATCGCAAACAGCCAGACGATCAATTGCACGCCTGAGACCGCATCCTTTGCGCCCAGCATGATGAATGCGATGAGGGCAACCTGAACCACGCCGTAGGTCTCGAAGCCGTCGGCCGTGGGACCGACCGAGTCGCCGGCATTGTCACCGGTGCAGTCGGCAATCACGCCCGGGTTGCGGGCATCGTCCTCTTTGACGTGGAAGACGATTTTCATCAGATCGGCGCCGATGTCGGCAATCTTGGTGAAGATGCCGCCGGCAAGACGGAGCGTGGCGGCGCCCAGCGATTCGCCAATGGCGAAGCCAATGAAACACGGCCCGGCATAGCTGCCCGGAACAAAGAGAATGATGACGAACATCATCAGCAGCTCGATCGAGATCAGCATCATGCCGATGCTCATGCCCGACTTGAGCGGCACGTTGAAAGCGCGATACGGGTTACCGCCCAGCGAAGCATAGGCGGCGCGCGAGTTCGCCAGCGTATTCAGCCGGATGCCGAACCACGCCACAAAATAGCTGCCGGCCATTCCCAGCACGCTGAGCGCAAGAATGATGACCACTCGTACCGCGCTGAAGTGAAGCAGCCCGGCGAAGTAAACAAGGATGACGACCGCAATGAACGACCAGAGAATGAGCAGAAATTTGCCCTGGTTGATCAGGTAGGTTTTGGACGTCTCCCAGATCAGCTGCGACATCTCCAACATCGATCGATGCGCGGGCAGACCCTTCAGATGAACGTACATGAACAGGCCGAAAAGCATGCCCAAAATGCAAAAGAGAGGTCCGTACATGAGCAGGCTGTGCCCGTCGATGCCGGCCGGCCCGAAGAAATGGACCTGCGTCAAATCGGGGAGCTTCAGATTGGCTTCGCCTCCGGCCTGTTCCGCGGGCGCCGCAAACGCCGCGCCTTGGCCAAGCAGGATCAGCGTGGCGATGGCACCGGCAAATCTCTCCCAGCGCCACGGGAATAAATTACTCTTCATTCGCCCTCCTATGCCTGCTTGCCGGCTTTGGGCGGAAATCTGCTGTATTGCCGGCGTTCCGGTTTCCGATCGCAGGCCTTGCCGCGCGAATAACCGAGCCACAAAAAGCGAGAGCACGCCCCCGCCCACAAAGAAACACACCCAATCCCGCACTATCACAAATCCTCCCGACTTGAGCTATAAAGCCGAATCACGAACGCACCCAAAACGCGACCTCTGAAAGACCGGGGAAATTGTCACGGGAAGGCTATCACCCGCATTGCCTGCTGTCGAGTGACTACAATCACAAGATTTTCTGTGCAGGCCCTTCAATCCGGGTGCCTGCTCTGCCGTGGAACCGTGTACAGTACAGCCGTAGGGTATGAATACGAAGACTTCCGCACTTCTTACGCCGCGAGAGGCGGCCCAAAAACTCGGCATGAGCTATCCCGCGCTCAAACACTGGATTCTGGCGGGACGCATCCGCACGGTGAAAACCCCCGGCGGCCATCACCGCATTCCCGCCGACGCGCTGGATGAATTCCTGGCAGCTCCGGCGGGTCACCCCGCTCCAGCCGCCATCAGCGGGCGCAACCAACTGTTGGGCTCGGTGGTGGAAGTCACCGTGGAGGGGCTGCTTGCCAAGGTCGTGCTCGCCGTCGGCAATCAGCGGGTAACCTCCATCATTACCGCCGACGCGGTACGGGAGCTGGGATTGAAGCCCGGCGTGCAGGCCATCGCCCTGATCAAGGCCACGGAAGTCATGATTATCCGGCCGTAAAGGCAGCAACCAGCGAACAGGGATCAGGAATGATTTCGGGCTGTGGATATTTTTGCGCAATTTTCTTCTATTTTGGATGCTTAATTAGATAAAATTCGCCTTGAATCGTATTGATTCGAGGAGATCGTTGTTGAGGTTCCCGGTACCAGTTCTTCCCCTCCTTGTCTTCCTTGCCGGTTCCGCTGCCACGGCTGCTCAGAGTGCAGGGCCGGGTGTAGGCTGGGCCGGCCGCTGGCTGGAGCGCGTTGCCGCCACCCAGGCCGAGCAGCCCCACTGGATGACTCCGCTCGTTGCCGTCACTCCCCGGCTCGAGCAGGAGTTCCGGTGCGATGTCACCCACGAGGCGACCCCCTCCGGCAACGTGACCAATGTGGATAATGGCAAGGGACTGGAGGTGATTCCCAGCCGGCACACTGAAATGCTGATCAACCTGCCCCCTTATCTGCTCCACCAGAACCCCGGCGCGATGAATGGGCCGGGCGACGCGTCCTTCATGATGAAATACCGCTTTCTGGCGCGCAATGAGGAGCACGGTAACGGCATCCTCACCGGTTTTCTGTCCGGCAGCGTTCCTACCGGCACCTATACGAATGGTTCCGTGAGCGCTACCGTTACGCCTACCCTGGCGGCGGGCAAGGGATGGGGCAACTTCGATGTGCAATCGACGCTGGGCGGCGCACTGCCGGTCGACAGCGTGCATACTCTGGGGCGCACCATCCTTTCCAACACCGCGTTTCAATACCATCCCCTCGCGTGGCTGTGGCCGGAGGCGGAGATTAACTCGGCCATTTGGGAAGGCGGGACGAACGACGGCAAGAAGCAGACCTTCGTGATGCCGGGGTTGATCTTTGGCCGGTTTGCAATCCATCACCGGATTGCGCTGGTGGCCGGAGCCGGTTTCCAGACGGCGGTAACCCATTACCACCAGTACAACCATGCCTTCATTGCAACGGTCAGGATGCCGTTTTGAGAGAGCAGAGAAAAGAGAGCAGGGAACAGGGATTGGCCGGGCTCGTGTCCGCCTTTCTGCATTCATGTTTTGGATGACAGCGCCGATGAAGCCTTTGTCGGCGTGGAAGTTTTATCCGGAGCACGGAGGCAAGAAGGGTGAGACCGATGCAGGAAACCTCGCAGTACCAGGGAGCACACCCGTCAGTGCATTCGCATCAGGCTCCTGGCCAGGGGCTTTCGCTCGCGGGTGCGGATGACGCACTCGCCGCGCGGGTGGTTGGCGTAAGCGCCGTCTGGCGCAAGCTGTTGATGCAGGCGGAGATGGCCGCGCTGCACGTCCGGGTGGCGGCCATCGAAGGCGAGTACGGCTCCGGAAAGCATACGCTGGCGCGTTATCTCTTCGGCCGCTCGTCGCTGGCGCGGGTTTCCTTTCAGAAGCGCGATGCACGTGAATGGTTGGCGACCGACGGCGATCCAGCTGCGATTTCCGGCTTCCTCTATTTGGACCGCGTGGATCTGTTGGGCCAGCCCGGGCAGGGATTGCTGCTGGGCGTGCTCAAGGCTTTGCAGGACCGTCCGCCTGGCCGCGCCGTGGTGCTGGCCTCGTCGCAGGGTCCGCTGCGGGAGATGGCCGCGCACGGAGACTTCTTGCCCGATCTGGCCTACCGGCTGACGGCGCTTCGCTTCGTAATTCCGCCTTTGCGCGAGCGGCGGGAGGACATTGCTCCGCTGGCTCAGCATCTGCTGGATGGCCTTTGCATGCGGTATCAGCAGCATCCCGTCGCGCTCGGCTCGGGGGCGCTGTCCCGGCTCCTGCAGCACAACTGGCCGGGCAATGTGCGCGAGCTGGCCGGCGTGCTTGAAAGCGCGCTGCTCGAAGCGGAAAATGGCATGATCCGCGCGGAATCCCTTGTCCTGTCGAGCGGGGCCGATGCCCGGCCGGAGCCGCATTCAGCCGCTCCGTCTGTCAATCTCTCTCTGGATGCGGTCATTCGCCGCCATGTGCAATACGTGCTTGACCTGAATCGCGGCAACAAGCTGCGCGCCGCACGCCAGCTTCATATCAGCCGTTCCACCCTTTACCGCATTCTGGGCAATAGCGCGCTCCTGGCGCATTGAGCGCGGCCGACGGCGGACGGACTCGCAGGCTATCTCCTCCGGCGCATCCCGGCGGTTCCAGCCGGAACTGCGATCAGACCCCATGAGAAGCTGCGTTTTGCTCGTTACTTCAGAGATCGTTCCTCAATCAACCTCGCGGTGGC
>JAJZAL010000280.1 GCA_021799405.1 Acidobacteriota bacterium | reverse complement strand
CACCTATGAGTGGGAGACTCTTTCGACGCTGCGCAGCGGGGCCTTCTTGCTAGCGGCTCTCTATGCCGGCGCCAGCTTCATCCTCGGCCTGGCCGCCGTCTGGGGCGGCTCTCTGCTAGCAGACAAACTCATCTGAGCCCTGGACAGAGTCTGGCCGGAGTAGCGCATCCACGAGTTTGTGCCGGACGAATCCGGCGCCGGCCGGTGTTGTCACGGATGAGATTCACTTGCCGCGGCGAGAGGATAAAGCGCATATGGCAAGCGAATTCGGTGGCAAAAATTGCACAGCGCCGAAGCCCGTTCTTCTCTTTGTCGCATTTGCAGTTCAGTTAAAGTTCGCCCTGACACAAAGCACTTGTCTGAATGAGCTCTTCTGCTCGCCGCTGCGAATGAAGCCCCCGGTTTCTATACTCGCCTGAATGGCGCGACTCAAGTTCCGCACACGCTGGGCAGACGCACCCTCACAAAACAAAATCTGCCAGCATTTCCTGGTCTGTACGATCACCCTGGCTTCCGGGCGGCCATGGCTTCCGGCCCTTCGTGGGAAGCGACCGGCCCTCTCAACCTTCGCACACATTCTAGTGATCTTCTCTTCTTTCTTCCGGGTGCGGAGGTGACTTTGGTTTTCGCGGGGAGAGGCTAGCCTCCGATTTGCCTAGAGACATTGGAATCAAAGCCTTATACTACCTGCGAATCGCACAGGCGAATATCCGCTTGTTTGTCTCGAAGAAAGGCGCACTCAATTCGAGTGACGGGGGGATAATGGGGGACGGATTGGAGCGGAGCGAGATCACAGAAAGCGGAAGGTCTGTGCCGGAAGCGTTCGGCGGCCACACCAGGTTCTTGCCGATCCTGACAATTTTGACCGTGACCCTGGCTGCTTATGCAATCGCGACCCGTCTCGCGGAGGGCCCGCACGCGGATTTCCTGCTGATGATCGCGGCCACAGCCGCTGCGGTCGTTCTCGCATTGCACATCTTCTCTCCTTTTCTCCGCGCATCCGACGAAAAGAATGAAAGCCGTGATGATCGGCGTCCCTGGGCCGGCGCCGGCATGGCGGCCAGCCGCATGAATGGCGGCATCACCGCTTCCGAGGCGCTGCTCACCGACCGGTTTCTGGAACATCCTGCCGCTTTCGCTTCCGATCAGTCAGAGAAGCATTGGGACATCGCGGCTTCCGCGGAAGGCGGTAAAAGCACGCGCCTGGCGCCGGAGAAGTACGCTGCGCGCGGCAGTGAACAGACATCGGCGCCCGCTTCAGCAGGTCAATTCAATCGCCACCAACAGATCCTGCTCGATGCGGTCGCCGACGGCATCTGCGGCGTGGACCAGCGCGGCATGGTGAGTTTCGCCAACCCGGCCGCCTTGCGGCTCCTCGGCGCTTCTGCCGCTGGGCTTACCGGCAATCCGATGCATGAGCTTCTGCATGGCTTCGCGCCCCCCAGCCGCAAATGCGGAAGCACATGCCCGTTGCGCAGCGTTTCGAGCGTCGCCATGCCTTCGAGCGGTGAAGACACTTTCTTTCGCACCGACGGAAGTTCATTCCCTGCCGAATACACATATACTCCCATCGTTGAGCAGGGGAGCTTTTCCGGATGCGTGCTCAGTTTCCGCGACATCAGCCAGCGCTATGCCCTTGACCGTCTCAAGGACGAGTTCATCTCAACCGTCAGCCACGAGTTGCGCACACCGCTCACTTCCATCCGCGGCGCACTGGGACTGCTCACATCCGGCATCCTTGGCGACGTCAACGAAAAGGCCGAAAACCTGCTCCGTATCGCGCTCGCCAACTCCGACCGCCTCGTGCGCCTCATCAATGACATCCTCGACCTGGAGCGCATCCAGAGCGGCCGCGAACCTCTCGCTTTTCATTCTGTGCAACTGGCCGAACTTGTCCATCAGGCTATCGAAGGCATGCAGCCGGTCGCCGAATCAGCCGGCGTAAAGCTGATCCACGACTCCACACAGGCCGAAGTTTCGGCCGACGCTGACCGCATCCTCCAGGTGCTCACCAATCTGCTTTCGAATGCGATCAAGTTCTCGCCGCCCAACTCCACCGTCTCCGTCATGATGCGCCCCGATGAAACCGGCGTCACCGTCTCAGTCATCGACAATGGCCGGGGCATTCCCGCCGATAAGCTGGAGGCCGTCTTCGGCCGGTTCCAGCAGGTGGATGCCTCCGACTCGCGCCAGAAGGGCGGCAGCGGTCTTGGCCTGGCAATCTGCCGCACCATTGTCATGCAGCACTCCGGGCGCATATGGGCCGAGCGGAACCCCGTCCGCGGCACGACCCTCAGAGTCTTTCTTCCCCACCAGCCCAGTGGCCTGTCCGGGAGAACCGGCGCAGTTGCTGATGGAACCGCGCTGGGAAACATCGTTCTGACCGAGGCCGGTTCTGAAACTCCGGTTGCGCCGCAGCACGGCTGAGGCGCTCTGAACAGCGTGCCGTTGCAGGCAGCGGGGCCAGCGCATGAGAGCCGTGAACCATCCGAAGCAACCATTTTTGAAGCGGAGGAACTGCCATCAGCCGTCTCCTGATCAGGCTCCCGCTTCCACTTCTCATTGCTCAATTCGTTACCCCTTCAGTAAATTGATGCTCAGTGGACATCGACAGCGCCGCCACGGCATCCCACAATAAATTTGGAGGCGGCCCAGCTTGGCACGCAAAATTCTGATCATTGACGACGAAGAGGACATACGCCAGGTCGCCGCTCTTAGCCTTGAAACCGTTGCCGGATGGGAGGTGGTGATGGCCAGTTCGGGCCCGCAGGGCCTGGCCCGCGCCGCCGAACATCAGCCAGACGCCATTCTTCTCGACGTGATGATGCCCGGGATGGACGGCCCCACCACCTTTCGCGAGCTGCGTAAGAACCCCTCCACGGCGCACATTCCCGTCCTTCTGCTCACCGCCAAAGTGCAAAGCACCGACCAACGGCGATTCGCGGACCTGGGCGTCGAGGCCGTCCTCTTCAAGCCCTTCGATCCGCTCACGCTCTCCAACGAAATCGCCCTCGTGCTCGGCTGGAATTGAACCGCGCCCAATCATGGACCCAGCCGCACATCCCGAACTGAGCCAGGCGATCGATCAGCTATGGCGCAGGCACCTCGCCGAGATACTGGCTCGGGTCAACGTTCTTGAAGACGCTGCTGCCCGAGTCTGCTCCGGTGGCGCGCTCACGCCCCAGCAGCGCGAGGAAGCCATCTCGGCAGCGCACAAACTGGCGGGCGTCCTTGGCTCCTTCGGTCTTGAAAAAGGAACTGCGCTGGCCCGTGAATGCGAGACTCTCTACGCCCGGGAAGACGGTCCCGGCGTCGTAAACAGCCCGCAACTCGCTTCGCTTGCCGCTGAGCTGCGCATCCTCGTCGAAAATCGCGAGTAAGCTGGAAGTAGCACCCATGGTCTCGGTCGGGCCGCGGGGGATTCAATTGCATCCCCTGTACCGCGCGGGGCCGGAATATGAATTCCATTCCCCATGGAGGAAAGACCTTTGAAGCCCGCAAAATCTGCTTCAACCCGAGTGCTCATTGCTTCCATCGCCGCTGTTCCCGCTCTTGCGGCGCTTTTGTTTGCTCAAACCCCACGCTTTCATAACGCGCCTGCGTCCGCTGCCGCAATGACGAACCCCTATACCGGCCAGCAGAACGCCGAGGCCGGCCGCACGGTCTTCGTTCAGAAATGCGCCGCCTGCCACGGCCAGAACGCCCAGGGAACAGGCATCATTCCCGCGCTCACAAAAGGGCCAGTACAAGCGGCGAAACCCGGCGAAATCTTCTGGTACATCACCCGCGGCGACCTGATGAATGGAATGCCCTCCTGGAAGGCGTTGCCTGAAAAGGAGCGGTGGCAGGTCGTCACCTATCTGAAAAACCTGAAAAACACCCAAGGCGCACTTGAGGGCGCCCCAGCCAGCAGCGGAGCGGACGCTTCAGGCGCGCTGAATGCGCCGCCGCCCAAGCCGCCATTTACTGACTTCCGCTTTGAGAAGCCAGGAACCACCCGCAAGATCACGGTGGCGGATCTTCCCGCCCCCTTTGCCACTGCGTCTGCCGGCAACGGACCAAGACTGGTTCCCCGGCCCGCGAATGTGTGGCCGCAGGCCCCCGAGGGGTTCAAGGTACAGCTTTACGCGGCCGACCTTGAGAATCCACGCCTCATCCGCACCGCGCCCAATGGCGACTTCTTCGTCGCCGAAGCCGGGCCCGGCCGCATTCTGGTCTTCCGTGGGATCACGCCGGATGGCAAGCCGAAGCTCACCAGCACCTTCGCCACGGGCCTTAATCAGCCGTTCGGCATTGCCTTCTATCCACTTGGTCCCAACCCCCAATGGGTGTACGTGGGCAACACCAATGCCGTGGTGCGCTTCCCGTACGAGAACGGCGATTTGAAGGCACGCGGGCCGGCGCAGCACATCGCGGATCTGCCCAGCAACGGCCGCGGTCACATCACGCGCGACATCCGCTTCTCGCCGGACGGCAAGACGATGTTTGCATCGGTCGGCTCCGGCTCGAACGTGGATGACCCGGATACGCATCCCGCGGAGAAGGATCGTGCCGACATTCTCGCCTTCAATCCCGATGGCTCCGGCATGCACATCTATGCATACGGTATCCGCAATCCTGTGGGGCTGGCCATTAATCCAACGACCGGCGAGCTTTGGTGCTCCGTGAACGAGCGCGATGCGTTGGGGGACAACCTGGTGCCCGACTACATCACCCATGTGCAACCGGGCGGCTTTTATGGCTGGCCGTGGTGGTACATCGGCGGACACCAGGACCCGCGCCACCCCGGCACACATCCCGAACTGAAGAACAAGGTCATCACGCCGGACGTGCTGCTGCAGCCGCATAACGCCTCGCTCGAAATGACCTTCTATACCGGCAAGCAGTTCCCGGCAGAGTATGACGGCGATATCTTCGCCAGCGAGCACGGATCCTGGAATAAGGCCATTCGCGCCGGCTATGAGGTGATTCGTGTGCCGCTGCACCAGACCGGCCACGCCACCGGCGAGTACGAGGACTTCGTCACGGGCTTCGTACTGCCCGATGGCAATGTCTGGGGCCGCCCGGTAGGTGTTACCGTGGCGCCAGACGGCTCGCTGCTGGTTACCGACGACGGCTCGAACTCCATCTGGCGCGTTGCCTATACCGGCAAATAGGCGCCAGCATCCGGTATGACGGGCTCGCGCACTCTGCACTCCGCGTCTTGGTGGCAAGGTACAGTGGCGCGAGCCTGATGCACTTATACGTCAGGAAATTTGAAAGCGAAATGGCAGCGCCAGGCGTCGCTTCTCCATAGAGGAGCGCCGGCCTGCGAGACAGGATCACGGTTCATTTTTCAAACTCCCGATTCAGAGAAGCAGTTACACTTACTTGAAGAAAATGCCGTCCCAGCGTGCCATCTCGGCCCAGCTCGATTTCCTTTTTGCGGATGAGGCTCCGACCCGCCGCATCTGGCCGGTCAGCGAGCTTGTCGGCCATGTCCGCGAGCTGGTCGAGCGCGAGTACGCCGACGTGTGGGTTGAGGGCGAAATCTCCAACTACCGGCCCGCACCATCCGGCCACGTCTATTTCACGCTGAAGGACGCAGGAGCTCAGCTTCCCGTCGTCCTCTTCCGGCGCCAGGCGATGCTTCTCCGCTTTCGCCCAGAGGACGGCCTTCACGTCCTGGTGCGCGGTCGCATCAGCGTCTACGAGCAGCGCGGCCAGATGCAACTGGCGGCCGAAACCATGGAGCCGGTCGGCGCGGGATCGTTGCAGCTTGCCTTCGAGCAACTCAAGCAGCGCCTCAAAGACGAAGGCCTCTTCGACGCCGCCCGCAAGCGTCCGCTGCCAGCTTTTCCGCGCACGGTCGGCATCGTCACTTCGCCCACCGGCGCGGTCATCCGCGACTTCCTCAACATCGTCGCGCGCCGCCACTCCGGCCTCAACGTGCTGCTTTACCCCGTCTCGGTTCAGGGCGAGCAGGCGCCGGCTGAAATTGAAGCCGCCCTCGCCGATCTCAATGCCAGCGGCCTCGTCGACCTCATCGTCCTCGCCCGCGGCGGCGGGTCGCTTGAAGACATGGCTGCCTTCAACAGCGAGCGCGTCGCCCGCGCCATCGCATCCTCGCAATTGCCTGTCGTCTCGGCCATCGGCCACGAAACCGACTTCACCATTGCCGACTTCGCGGCTGATCTGCGCGCGCCCACACCGTCCGCCGCCGCCGAACTCGTCACCGAGGCTCACCACAGAATTGCCGAGTACCTGGCCGCGCAGTCTCAGCGCCTCGATCGCGCCATCCGCTTCCAGCTTTTGCAGGTCCGCCAGCTCTTTACCCGCATCGCTGCGCCCGACCGCGCCGAGTCGCGCGTCTCGTCGCTACTCCGACGCCTTGCCCAGCGCCTCGACG
>JAJZAL010000279.1 GCA_021799405.1 Acidobacteriota bacterium | reverse complement strand
GACATCTCCATCGGCAAAACCGACCACTGGCTCGGACCCGACAAAGGCACCGTCATGTCCTGGAGCAACAACGCCGAAGACATCTACGCCTTCCAGATCAACGACCTTCAGCCCTTCCGCATCCCCCTTCTTTCCCTGCTTACGGGCCCGTTCCGGTACGAGTTCTTCGTTGGCAGTCTCAAGGGCCACACCTACCCCAACCAGCCCTGGGTCCACATGGAAAAGATCAGCTTCAAGCCCACTCGTAACCTTGAGATGGGCTTCGATCGCACCATCATCTGGGGCGGCCTCGGCCACGAACCCGTCACCTGGCACACCTTCTGGCAAAGCTTCTTCAGCTTCCAGAACGTCTCTGCAGCCACCAAATTCTCCGCCAAGGATCCCGGTGCCCGCTTCAGCAGCTTCGACTTCAACTACCGGCTCCCCTTCGTCCGCAACTGGATCACCCTCTACTGCGACTCGCTCGTCCATGACGACGTGAGCCCCGTCGATGCGCCCCGCCGCGCCAGCGTTGCCCCCGGCATTTACCTCTCGCACTTCCCCGGCCTGCCCAGGCTCAGTCTGCGCGTCGAGGCCATCTCTACCGACCCCGTCAGCAACCACGACCAGCGCGGTCAGTTCATGGAATACGAATACATCCAGAGACAGGGCACCACCAACAAAGGCTTCACTTTTGGCAGTTGGATCGGCCGCGAAAACAAAGGTGGCCAGGCATGGCTCACCTGGCACTTCTCACCCAAGGAAGAAGCTCAGTTCATCTACCGCCGCGACAAGGCCAGCAGTGCCTTCATCCCCCGCAAAATCGACTACACCGCCTTCTTGAACGGCGGCACCACCCAGAACGACTTCACGTTCTCCGTCGTCAAGCGCCTGCTCCCCGACAAGAGCCTCGAACTCCACGCCTGGGTCCAGTACGAAAACTACCTCATCCCCATCTACAAGACCGGCACCCAGAGCGACACCACCGCCACCGTCCAGTTCACCTGGTACCCCCACGATAAGAAACTCTTCTAGAACGTACAAAACTCCGCGCCCCACACAGGACACCCACCTGCGTGGGGCTTTTCTCTTTGACAAACCACCTATCCCCGCTCAGTCTGCATCAACCGCATAGGAACACAGGGATTTGTAATTGGGGTAACGCAAATCTGGTTTGACGAGTCTTCAGACGGAAAAGTCAGAATGTCCTCAGTCAACGCCATGGTATGTGCGGGAGAATGACCTTCTGACGATCTGCCACATCATTCTCGAGTCTTGGAGTTCTTCGCGGCCTTTGCGGTCAACAGTCTTTTGCGTGCGAAGCACGCGTTCGCCCGCCCTGCAGTCCCCCAAAACGACAGACACCCTTGCGACACAGTCGCAAGGGTGTCCCGTTTCTAACTTCAACCTGACCTAACAGTCCTCCAGGTCCTTCCCTGTCATCTGCGGCGGAGGCGCCAGTCCCAGCAGATGCAGAATCGTCGGCGAAACATCCTGCAGCGACCCGCCTGCCTTCAAGTGATGCTGCTTCACCTGGTCCGTGATCGCGATAAACGGCACCGGATTCGTCGTATGCGCCGTATGCGGACCGCCCGTCACCGGATCCACCATCAGCTCGGCATTCCCGTGGTCGGCCGTCACCAGCATCGCGCCGCCCTTCTGCTTCACCGCCTGGTAAACCTGCCCCAGGCAAGAGTCGATCTTCTCCACGCCCTTGATCGTCGGCTCCAGCTTGCCCGAGTGCCCCACCATGTCGGCATTGGCAAAGTTCACCACGATCAAATCGAACGCCGTGTCGTTCACCGCCTTGGTCACCGCATCGGCAATCCCCTGCGCCGACATCTCCGGAGCCAGATCGTACGTCGCCACCTTCTGCGACGGAATCAGAATCCGATCCTCGCCCGGAAACGGCTTCTCCACGCCCCCGTTGAAGAAGTACGTCACGTGCGCATACTTCTCCGTCTCGGCCACCCGCAGGTTCCGCAGGTTCGCCTGCGCCAGCACATCAGCCAGCAGGTTCTCCATTGACTGCGGCAGCAACACCGACGGCAGCGTAAACATCTTGTCGTACTGCGTCATGCACAGGTAATACAGCCCCTTCGGCACCTCGTTCCGAGGAATCGTCACATCCAGATCCTCGGCGCCCGGCAGGTCCCGGCCCGCTTCCTTGTTCAGGCCGCTGTTGCGCGTCAGCACGCGCGTAATCTGCCGCGCCCGGTCTGCGCGGTAGTTGAACATGATGCAGGCATCCCCATCCTCAATTGTCCCTACCGGATACCCCTTCTCATCTGTAACCACGAACGGCACAATAAACTCGTCCGTCATCTCCTTGCCGTAGCACTCTCGCACCTTGGCCACCGGATCATGAGTCGCGCCGCCCTCGGTCTTACCCTTCACCATCGCCTCGAACGCCAGCTTCTCGCGCTCCCAGCGCCGGTCGCGATCCATCGCATAGTAGCGCCCGCTCACGCTCGCAATCTGGCCCACCTGGTACTCGCGCATCTTCTGCCGCAGCGCCTCCAGGTAGCCCGCACCGCTGGTCGGCAGCGTGTCGCGCCCATCCATGAAGGCATGCACGTAGACCTTTGACAGCCCATGCATCTTCGCCGCCTTCAGCAGTGCGTACAGATGATTCTGATGCGAATGTACCCCGCCATCTGAAACCAGCCCGAACAAATGCAGCGCCCGATTGTTCTTGAGCGCATGCTCAATCGCCTTCACAATCTGGGGATCGTTGTAAAAATCCCCGTTCGCAATCATCGCATCGATGCGGGTAATGTCCATCATCACCACGCGTCCCGCGCCCAGGTTCAGGTGACCGACTTCGCTGTTCCCCATCTGCCCATCCGGCAGGCCCACAAAGTGTTCCGCCGCGCGAATCAGCGTATTCGGGAACTCGGCCATCAGCTTGTCATACGTTGGCTTCCGAGCCAGCGCAATGGCGTTGTTTTCAGTTTCAGCACGATAACCCCATCCATCCAGGATGGTCAGGACAACAGGCTTGGGACGAACAGACACGCAGGCTCCTCGCTTGGCTAAAAAGAAGAAAGGCGGCGAATCTTTGTCCGCCGCCCCATGATTTACTCGCCGAAGTTCACTGACTCAAGGCCCAGGAACTCCGCCGCTTGTCCCAGTTGCTCTTCGATCCGAAGCAGCTGGTTGTACTTCGCAATCCGATCCGTGCGCGAAGCTGAACCCGTCTTGATCTGGCCCACGCCCGTCGCCACCGCCAGGTCGGCAATGAACGTGTCTTCCGTCTCGCCGCTACGATGCGAAATGATCGACGTGTACCCATACCGCCGGCCCAGGTCAATCGCTTCCAGCGTCTCGCTCACCGTACCAATCTGGTTCACTTTGATCAGGATCGAGTTCGCAATGCCCTCTTCAATGCCGCGCTGCAGGCGCTCCGTATTTGTCACGAACAAATCATCGCCCACCAGCTGCACGCGCGAGCCGATCAGCTCCGTCAGGTAGCGCCAGCCCTGCCAGTCATCCTCGGCCAGGCCGTCTTCCAGGGACACAATCGGGTACTGCCGAATCCAGCTCTCCCAGTACTGCGACATCTCTTCCGGGGTCTTCTCGCTCTTGTCCGACTTCTTGAAAACGTACTTCCCCTTCTCCTTGTCGAAGAACTCGCTCGCCGCCGGATCCAGCGCAATCGCGATATCCTCGCCCGCCTTGTAGCCGGCCAGTTCAATCGCTTCCAGAATCACTTCAATCGCTTCCGTATTCGACTTCAACGAAGGAGCAAATCCGCCCTCATCGCCAACCGCCGTGTTGTAGCCCTTCTTCTTCAGCACGCCCTTCAGCGTATGGAAAACCTCCGCGCCCCACCGCAGCGCATCGCTGAACCGCTCCGCGCCTACCGGCATCACCATGAACTCCTGAAAGTCCACGTTGTTGTCAGCATGCGCGCCACCGTTCAGGATGTTCATCATCGGCGTCGGCAAAATCGAAGCATTCACGCCGCCCAGGTACCGGTACAACGGAATCTTCAGCGCATTGGCAGACGCGCGCGCGCAGGCCATCGACACCGCCAGAATCGCATTCGCGCCCAGCCGGCCCTTGTTCGCCGTGCCGTCCAGGCTGATCATCGTCGCGTCAATCAGCCGCTGATTGGCCGCATCCATGCCTTCAATCTCCGGCGCAATCGCAGTTTCGATATTCTCAACCGCCTGCAACACGCCCTTGCCAAGATAGTGGCTCTTGTCGCCGTCGCGCAGCTCAACCGCTTCATGTTCGCCAGTCGAGGCGCCGCTCGGGACCGCCGCGCGGCCAAGGGTGCCGTCGGCAAGAATGACATCCGCTTCTACTGTGGGGTTGCCGCGCGAATCAAGAATTTCGCGGGCGTGGATGGCAGCAATCTCAGTCATGTGATTCCTCAGTATCTGGTGGTGTAGACGCTCCTGGAGCCGAGGGCGGCGATCCACGGGGATCATCCCCCCGTGGGCTCCTCCGATAACGTCAACAAATTCGCCCATTTAGCCTTGTTCCTTGGCGATTCTAACAAAGACGGCCGCTTTCGATCTGTGCACCCCGACAGAGAATTTTTTACACCCTGCCGGTAACCGCGCTGGTTCGTGGCATTTGCAGGCTCTGGCCTCGCCTCGGCAACTGGAATAGGCTGATTTCATCGGGGTTTTCGGCGTTTGCCTCGCTGGCTCCGCCACGCAAATGGCAAGCAACATTTGCAGCATCATCCGGGTCCATCTGTATGCGTCTAACCTTCAGATGACACCCGGGAAGGACAATCCCCCCTTCACCGGCTCTTCAAGGAGTTTTGTATGAAGCAGTTCTTTCAACTTGCCTCTGTCGCGCTCATCAGCGGCGGCCTTCTCACCGGCGCCTGCGCCTTCGCGCAGCAGACCAGCTCCACGCAAAACAACCAGAGTCGGTACAGCGGCGTCTCCAATCCGCCAGACACTCCCATCGTCGCAAACGAGCCCATGACGCCGCCGTCTCCGCCGCCCGCGCAGAGCAAGCCCTCCGCAGCCGTGCCCGCGCAACGGCCTGCGCCCGCCGCGCAACCGCAGCAGCCCGCTGCTGCCACATCTTCGGCTCCTGCATCCGCGACCTATTCCGGCCAGTCCGCCAACACGCCAACCGCCGCCAGCAACAACGCCAGTCGCTATGACAACACTGACTTCGGCATCGTCACCAGGCTTCCAGACCAGCACGCCACGCACCAGGTGGAAGCGCAGGACGCCCAACTCGAGAATCGCTTCTCCAACCCAAGCTACGGCGTGGTTAGCGTTATTCCCTTCATCCCCAACGCGCTCAATCCCGGAACCAACATCACGGTCCGCCTGCTGCAGCCGCTTTCTACCAACACCACCCCTCAGGGCACGCCCTTCCGCGCAACCATCGTTTCCCCCGTCTATCGCGGATCACAGCTCGTCATCCCCGCTGGCTCTGAGCTGCGCGGCGTCGTCACCGATGTTCATCCCGGCCGCCATCTCGTCTCGCGCGCCACGTTGCGACTCACCCCTCAGTTCGTCCTGCTCCCCGACGGCAAGGCCTATCGCATGGACGCCGAAGCCATCTACACTTCCGCACCCCACGCAAACACTACGCAGGAAGGTGCTTTCCAACCCAGGATGCACCTCGCCAAAGACAGTGCTGAATATGGCGCCGGCACCGGCCTTGGTGCTCTCGTCGGCGCAAAATTCGGCCCTGGCGGAGCACTGATCGGTTCTCTCGTAGGCGCCGGCGCGGTCAGCGCCCACATGCTCATGCAACCGCCAGACTCACTCCACTTGCCACGCAACGCTGAAATCATCTTCAGTCTCACGCAACCCATGCAACTCACGCCCTCGCGCGACTGAGTCAGCAGACGCCCGAATCACCTTTCACGCGGGAGCCAGTCGGCTCCCGCTTTTTGATTTGCACATCCAACGTCCACACGCAGATCTATGCCTCTTCATCACATCGCGAGCCGAATCGAGAGACAATCGTTTCGCAAGGGAGGTGCAACATGCCCGTCAAAGCAATTCCCGATAACTACCACTCCGTCCAGCCCTACCTCATGTTCCAGAACACTCGTGCCGCCCTCGAGTTCTACCAGCATGCATTCGGCGCCAAAGAGCGGCTCTGCATGACCAACGCCGATGGCCGCATCGGCCACGCCGAAATCACCATCGGCGACTCTGTCCTCATGATGGCCGACGAGACCCCGACAGTCGAAGCATGGTCCATCCAGCACTTCGGCGGCTCTCCGGCCAGTTTTCTTATCTACACCGAAGACTGCGACGCCCTTTACCGGCGCGCCATCGACGCCGGAGCCACCACCTTTCGCGAACCCGCGGACCAGCCCTACGGCGACCGAATGGCCGGCGTGAAAGATCCCTTCGGCTATCGCTGGTTCCTAGCCACCCACATCCGCGACGTCTCAAAGGAAGAGCTCGAAGCCATGCAC
>JAJZAL010000278.1 GCA_021799405.1 Acidobacteriota bacterium | reverse complement strand
AAGCTGCCTCCGAGTGTGACGGAGCAGTGGAAGGCGGCTGCGGCTGCATCCCGGCCCCTGTTCTGAATTGCCTCGCGCCCGCCCGCTTCAGGGTCGCGGCGTCGATCTGGGGCGGTCGAGATTTGGAAAGAACTCCCCAAATCTCTTATCCTGTAAGGGTGCACCAAATACCGCCCTGGCAAGCTCACTGCTGAATCTCTTCCACGCCAAGACAGAAGGACGCCCCCCACTTCATGGTCGATTCATTGACATTCACCGGATATATGCTGAAGAACCTCCGTCGCCGGCGGTTGAGGACACTGCTCACGCTCTCCGGCATCGGCATGGCGGTTGGCGCATTTGTCGGTCTGGTAGGATTTTCGAGCGCATTTGAGCAGCAGTGGTTGCGAATTTACTCCGGCAGCGGGACGGACATGGCAGTGATTCAGGGCACATTCCTGAACACTTCAATGAGCGAGTCGGTGGCGGCAAAGCTGAGAAATGTGCCTGTTGTGGCACAGGCCTCGCCCACGATCTTTAATCTGATGGACTTAACCCCGGACATCAATGCACTGGTCTATGGATGGAAGGGTGATGCATTTCAATTTGATTCTCTGCAGATTCTGGCGGGACGGCGGTTTCGCGATGGCAAGCCTGAAGTGATGCTCGGCGATCAGCTCGCTCAGGATTTGAAGAAGAACCCTGGCGACAACCTTGATCTGCAAGGCACGCGATTCAAGGTCACGGCGATCTATCACGGCGCTTCAACACTTGAGGCGGCTGCGATCATCATGCCCCTCGACCAATTGCAGCAGCTAAGCGGCATGGATGGCAAAGTGTCGACGATCGATGTGCGGCTGCGCCCGGCGCCCGCCGGAGAATCGCCTGAACAGTACTTGAAGCACGCGCAGACCGAGATCGAAGCCGCGCTGCCGGGAGTGCGCGCCGTTCCCGCGGCAGAGCGCGCCAGCGACAATCAATTTGTAAAGCTGGCCCAGGCTTCGGCGTGGGGTACGTCGTTGCTGGCCCTTCTTATTGGAATACTGGGCATCGCCAACACCATGGCGATGTCAGTCTTCGAGCGCACGCAGGAGATCGGCATTCTGCGCGCTCTGGGTTGGACGCGATGGCAGGTCCTGGCGCACGTTGAAATTGAAGCTGTCACGCTCGGTGTGGGCGGAGGATTGCTCGGTATTGCTTTAGGATGGTGCGGCCTGCGCGTGCTGGCGGCCATGCCGGAGACAGCAAGCTTTTTTACCGCGTCCCTCCATTGGTCGCTGCTCGCCCAGGCAATGGGGATCGCAATGCTCGCCGGGGTGATTGCCGGAGCGCTTCCGGCATGGCGCGCAGGGCGGCTCTCGCCTGTGGATGCACTGAGGCACGATTAAGTCCGATTGCTCAACAGCCATTTGTGCGGTCTCCTCGACGGCGCCGTTCCATGGAATCCGTCTCGCCGGCTGCCGCCCCGGTTGTAGCCCGCAGGTCGGAAATCAGCTTCAGAAAGGAAATTCAATCGCGCCTTCTACGCGGGCCGATTCCACAGTCACCTGAAATCAACGCATGATGAGCGCATGATTGAAGAGAGCAATGGCAAGATTTGGAGCATTTTGTTTTCCGGCAACCGGACATCTCAATCCGATGACCGCCTTGGCACATTCCCTGCAAACGAGGGGCCATGACGTAGTCATCTTCGGGATTGCCGACACCGCGGCTCGCGTGCGAGCCGCGGGTATCGAGTTTCATCAGATCGGCGCCGAAGATTTTCCGATTGGCACTCTCACGAGGCTGGACGAGCGTATGTCCCGATTGAAGGGGCTCGCGGCTCTTCGATTCACGTTGCAGCGGGTAAGGAATTCAGCGCGGATGGTCCTGCGCGATGGGCCGCGGGCAGTGCAGGCTGCGGGCATAGATGCGCTGCTGGTGGATGAAGCGGACTTTGCTGGAAGCGTGGCCGACTATCTGGGTCTGCCATGGATCTCCATTGCATTGGTGCCTCCGTTGGTTCATGACGACCGGTTTCCGCCCTTTTGGCTCGGTTGGGCGGCGGGAAACGATCAGCTAAGCCGCTTGCGGAACCGCCTTGCCATTCGATTGCTTTTGCGGATGGCATACGCCACCTTCAGGGAAGTGAATGAACAGCGCAGGGCATGGGGGCTGAAGCCCCACATGACTCCTGCGGACTGGCTGTCGCCTCTGGCACAGATTACTCAGTTGCCCGAGGCGCTGGAGTTCCAGGTCCGGGGCGAAAGACCTGCGGGCCTTTACTACACGGGGCCGTTCGTACACGCTCTGCAACGCCCGGCGGTCGAGTTTCCTTGGGAGCGCCTTGATGGGCACCCGCTTATTTATGCATCGCTGGGCACTTTTCAGAACGGCTCAGAAGCCATCTTCCGCACCATCGCGGAGGCCTGTGCCGGGCTTGACGCCCAATTGCTGATCTCGTTGGGTGGTGGACTTGATCCGGCATCACTGGGCAAACTGGCTGGTGATCCGCTGGTCGTGCGTTTTGCTCCCCAATTGGAAATTCTGAAGCGGGCCGCGCTGGTAATCACCCATGCCGGCATCAACACGGTGCTTGAGTCGCTCTCGGCGGGAGTTCCGCTCGTAGCTATACCTCTCGGCAACGATCAGCCCGGAGTGGCGGCCCGGCTCAAAGCGCGCGGAGCAGGAGTGGTGGTTTCACGGCACCGCCTAAGCCCAGCCCGGCTTCGCAAAGCGGTGACGCTCGTCCTTCAAGAAAGCCGATACCGGGAAGCAGCCCGGGGTCTGCAGAGTGCCATCCAGCGGTTTGATGGACCAGGACGCGCGGCAGAACTCATCGAACAGATGCTCGAGCTCCATTCGACTTAGGGCCTGCTAACACTACCCGGGCGAGCGGCCTCGTAGTGTTAACAGGCCGTAGATCGAATCTGCAAATCAGTCTGACCGCCTCTCGCAGGTCAAGGGGCCGGCCTGTGACAGCTTAAGGATGTGAGATTGATGGTCAAGGGCTTCGCCAGCGTGAAGCAACGCGTCGCCCTTGTATTCCAAGACGGATAGCACGGAATCCACGCCATCCTGCTATGGAGTATCCGCCGGCAACGAAGCCCACTTCTTCCAGAGCTCGGGATTGGCCAGCATCTTTATATAGACTCCGCCAACAACCGACCGAGCCTGGAAATGAACCTGCCGCGCAGTAATCGTGTCATACCAATCGGTCATGGGTACGCGGTCCGGCGTGTCGTTCAGGAACTCATAGACAGGATGCACAAACATCTGAAAATCGCCGGCATTCCTTGTCAGAGTTGCCGTCCATAACTCCCAGTCAAGCTTGGTATAAGTGGCGCGGTCGTCCAGAGGAAGGCCATACCGATTGAGATGCTTTTTGTAAAAGGCAATCTCGCGGGCGCTTACGTCAGGAGAAAAGAGATTCAATCCCAGGATCCCGTCCCAAACCAGATTATATTTTTGGCTCCATGTGCCCGGCTTATCAAAGGCCAGCCGATAGTGATCGCCATCCGCGGCCATCTTTACCCATTGCAAGGCCATCGAATGCGCAAGAGACAGATACTGCTGCGCGATCTGTGGATGGTTCAGTTCTTGAGCAAGCTGTCCATATGCGCCCAGCGCCTCAATCGCTTTGAGCGAGAGATTCGCATTATGAGCCAGGTGCCCGGCAAAATCGTCGGTGCAGAGCTGGTTTGCAGGGTCAAGCCCCTTCACCTTAAGGTACTCGGCCCACTTGGTCAGCAGCGGCCAGTAGCGGCGCGCAAAGGTAACATTGCCTTCCGCATGTTCCGTGGCCGCAACCAGCAGTAAAAGATCTCCTGACTCCTCCACCGGCATCTGATTCTCTTCGGTTTGTTCGCCGCCTCCATACTGCTGACCATTCGCCAGCGGATACACGCCCAGATCATGCGGCGCGAAGGGGAACTTCCAGCGCGGCATCTCCGCATACCGGAGCACTGGTTCGAGTTGCGCTTCCACGAGCTTGGGGTTGAGCAGCAGAAACATCGGCGCGGATGGATAGATCACATCGACAGTCGAGATGGAACCGTTACTGAAGTTCTCCTTGGGCATGAAAAAGGGGACGCCGTCGGTATCCTCCACCAGTTTCTGCGCGGCAATCGCCTGCCGGTAAGCTAGTGTTGCGAGGTGAGCGTATTCAACGCCGCCGGCCTGGACAAGATCGCTCTGAAGCCTGTTATCGAATATCTTTGAGCGCTTCTCAAGTACAGGATATTGCTTCTCCGCTGCTTCAAGCATGCCGGCAAACGTTGAAAATTGCGTCCGCCAGTAAGGCAACAGCTTGCGCTGCATGTATTCGACGGAATAGAGATCGTTGTACGCCAGCAGGACATGACGTTCCACTGGCGATTGCCCAACTTTCCCGAGTGGCAGGCAGACATTCAGCGCCGGCGCCGGCGGATAGTGGCTCTGCGGTGTGCGTGCGCCTTCAATATCATCGACATCCGGAATACGCCCGGTTGCCAGGAAAGCACTTCGGTAACTTACATTACCCGCCGCTGTCTCACTTGTTTCATTTTGGGGTACGGCGATGTAGAACCAGCCCCAATTAATGCGCACATTATCGCCAAAGCGCTGCAAGACCGGCTGTGCCTCGCTGCCGACTTGCAATAGATCAAGACCGTTGATTCTGCTCCTCGACCAGGTAACTTCTTCCCCAGGGTCGTTCACGGCCAGTGTCCCGGCGGCATCCAGATAGAGCGTCACATCGTGTGGGCGGCCATCGCGAGCCTTCACCTCCCAGCGAAGGTATGTGACTGGACGCGCCATCAGCGCCATGTCTTCAGGAAATGCCGGAGTCATGAACTCGACTCGAAGTTCGATCTCCGGGCTGGTCATGACTGCTATCGTTCGCGTCGGAGTAACTTCGCTCTGCGTCTCTTGCAGAGCGGGAAGCGATGGCCTCCTCTGTTCGCACAATCCAAGAAAGCGATAGGCCTTGCCGTCCACACGGACAATCCCGCACAGCTCCTGCGGAATTCCTGTCCAGTGCTTTGTAGGTACATCAGTGAGATGGTCCGCCATGGACCAGATACTGAAATAGGGATCATGGGTAATCAAAGGCACAGCGGGCGGCCGGAACGGCGTTCCGCCGTCCCGCACCTGTCCGAAGGAGCTTATCCCATTGACCAAAAAACACAGAGTACAAGCAAAGACACCAATTCCTGCAGAATAAAGATTCCTCATCTTCAATAGCGGCCTCATAATCGAACTATTTGGTTGTTATCTGAACTAAGACCGAAAGGCATGACCTACCACATGCATTTCCTTTCAGGAATTGGATCTACGGTATCCACCATTCGGGACATCATGGTCTGCATCATTGCATTGCGAGCAGACTGGGCGCCTGATGAATCCCAAAGGTTATAAGTCTCATTGGGATCCTTTTCCAGGTCGTACAGTTCGCCAACATTGAGCTTCTGGTAGTACACCATCTTATAACGCTCATTCCTGACGCACACAGCCATAGGCGGAGGGTTATAGAGCGCCAGCGAATCGAAATACTCGCAATAAATCGAATCGCGATGTGTGGTGGTCTGGCCCGTCAACAGCGGCGTCAATGAGCGCCCTTGCATGCGCTCGGGTATGGCAATGCCCGCGGCCTCGAGCAGCGTCGGCGCCAGGTCAATCATCTCTACCAGGGCGTCGCTGCGCAGGCCGGCCTTATACTTACCGGGCCAGCGGATAATCATCGGTACCCGGATCGCGCCCTCGTAAAAATAGGGGCCCTTAAGGAAAATTCCATGATCGCCGAGCATCTCTCCGTGGTCGCTCATATAGATGACAATTGTGTTCTCCGCCTGACCACTCTCCTCCAGCGCGTGCAACATCCGGCCAACTTCCGTATCTACCTGCTCGATCATGGCGTAATACGCTGCCTTTATCTTGCGGTGATCATAGTCGGAGGTCTTTGTAAATGACACGCCATGTCCTCCACTCGCTCCCTGATGATCGATCTGTTGATAAATCGGCTTATTCTTTAACTCTCCCTCGTGATAGTTCGGGCTGGGAATATCCGCAGGGTTATAGTGACTAAGATATTCCTCGGTGGGCCAATATGGAGCGTGCGGTTGATAGATATTCACTGACATCAACCATGGATTGAACTGCCTTTGTCCGTGTATGAACTGAATCGCCCGGT
This sequence comes from Acidobacteriota bacterium, assembly GCA_021799405.1. Next base: position 282 of record JAJZAL010000278.1, on the reverse strand, counting down.
CGGAACACCACGCCGTCTGCGTATATTTGGGATCGATCGGCACTCCCCAGGCTCGTCCGTCCAGCCCCGGTGGAGGCTCGGGCCACTTAACACCGTTCTCCCTCAGCCACACGCGCCACATATTATGTCCCGGCCATAAGTTGCTGATGTCATGACTCCAGTCAAAGACAGCGTAGCCATCATCGATGCGGTCTTCAAGACGCCCTCCAAAGGTTGGTGAGAGATGAAGTTTGCCGGATAGACCACACGCATATCCTGAGTCTGAAAGAATGCGCGTCACTA
>JAJZAL010000277.1 GCA_021799405.1 Acidobacteriota bacterium | reverse complement strand
ATGTTCGCCGCGCGTAAAGTCGCTCTTGCCGGCTTCAACGCTGTATTGTTCAACCGCGACGTCAAACCCGGAGGCCTCGCCGAGTATGGCATCTACCCGCTCAAGGACAAGATGAAGTTCGGGCTTCGCAAGCAATTCGCTCAGATACTCGATCTCCCCAATGTGTACTACTTCGGCAACGTAAAAATCGGTAACGGGTACGACCTGACCATCGCGGACCTCGACGCGATGCGTCCCTCCGCAGTCATCTACACCTGCGGAGCACAGGGCGCGCACGAACTGGGCCTGCCCGGCGAGCACTCCAAGGGCGTCTACGCCGCCAAAGATTTTGTCTACCACTACAACCAGCTTCCGCCCTACGCGTCACAGGATTTCTCCACCGGGCGGCGCATCGGCATCATTGGCATCGGCAATGTAGCGATTGATATCGCGCGCTGGCTGCTGCAGGACAGCCCGTCGCGTAACACCGAAGAGGTGACGATCATCGCCCGTCGCGGCCCCGTGGAAATCAAGTTCGACAAGAAGGAAATCGGCTACGTCATCCGTCACATCGTGCCGGAAGAGCTCACTGCCGAGCTCGACCGCGTGCGCGAGCGTTGCGCCCGCGTGGATGAAGACGTCTCGCCTGAAGCGATCTTCGCTGAGCACTTCCCCATGCTCAACGAGGAGGACTTCACCTCTATTCCGCCGCGCTTGTCATTCCGGTTCCTGTCGTCGCCCACCGCCGTCATTGCTAGCCCCGACGGACGAATCGCCCAGCTCGAAGTTGGCGACAACGATCTGGTTCTTCGCCCCGACGGCAGCACGAAGCCTGTGCCCAACGGCCAGAAAGCGGTTCTTGAGATCGACACTCTGATCTTCGCCATCGGCGACATGCACGACGAACAACTGGGCCTGCCGATGGGACCCAATGGGTATGCCACACAGGCCGACCCCGATCATCCAGACGAACCCGTCTTCCAGGTTTGGGATCCAATCCATTCCTGCGCGCTTGCGGGACGCTTCGTAGCCGGCTGGGCCCGGCGCGCGTCTACCGGCCTGGTGGGAATCGCACGCCACGACGGTGAACTGGGCGCAGAGCAGGCGATTGAGTATCTCCAGAGCCAGCCTGAGGGAAAGACGCTCAGCCCTGAAGAAATCTTCGACTCCCTGGAGGGCAGAGGGCTGCATCCCGTTACCAAGGCCGACCTGTCTTTGCTCGGCGCCGCCGAACAACAGGAGGCCGAAAAGCACCACCTCAACTACTTCAAATACAGCGACAATCAGTCGATGTTTGAGGCCATTGAGCGCGAGAGATCGGCGGTTGCGTCTTCAAGAGCATGAGAAAGTCAATTCGGATTCACGGGCGCCGACGAGACACAATTGCGCAGGTTTCTCCCCTGTGGAGAGGTTTCCGAAGAGGGTAATTCCTGCTGCGGGACGACCTCCTGAGCCTGCAAAACAAAGTCCTTTGGCAGCGTTCTTAACTGGGAACGCATGGCAACGATTCTTTTTTCGTTTTCAGACATCTCCAGGCGCAGCGGAAGCTCAAGGGCATGCGTGAGCCCTGATTCCGGTGGTTTGCTTTGATGGGAGACAGAGAGGGAGTTCTTGTTACAACGAAAGGACGGCGGTCACAATCCGAGAGCCGGGCTCACCTACGTCTGATTGACGAGAGTACAAATCCAGAGCGTAAAGCCGTACAATTGCGGTTGTTACACCTTCCAAGCCGGGATGGCGGAACTGGCAGACGCAGCGGACTCAAAATCCGCCGGCCCTTGCGGCCGTGGGGGTTCGACCCCCCCTCCCGGCACCAAAATATCTCCAGCGGAATCTATGGTTTACAGCGGGTACAGTGTTTTCGGGCGAAAAGTGTACCCAAACTGTACCCAAAGTGTACCCAAGGTTCCCCCCACCGGCATCAAAATTCGCCTGCTTCGAGATGCAAAACCCAGCAGCATAACGCCATTGTCGCGGCTCCGACGCTGGCCTTCAAAGACTTGTGGGAGGCTGGCTCATAGGCTTTCCAGCAGCAGCAGTTCTGGAAACGCGGTTTGGCTTGGAATCATCATTCGAGAACGGGAGCCCGCGGATTCCTGAACACTCGCCGACTTTTCGGTAGTGATCTGGTCTCAAGGGTTGCTTTGAAGCATCTTGTCTCGATGTTTTGGTGCGATCCAAAGCAGATGTATCCCGCGAGTCACCTTGGGGGTTTTCGTTGGTTCGTGTCCGAGAAGGCGTTGTGCACCAACAGCTGGAACCTCGGGCACGGACGGATACTGTACTCAACCGGCAACGCAAAGCTCACGAGTTGGAATCACTGCACCGTGATAGTAATCGAGCCAATAGAGGTAGTGGAGCCCGAAGTGCCGGTGACACTGATGACGTAGGTTCCAGCGGTCGTAGGCGGGTTCACCGTACAGGGTTTGCTGCTGCCAGATCCACACGCCGTGATGCCACCAGCGGTACAGACGAAGAGTAGTACGAGCGCGAACCATCGGTTCCAGCGTCGCCGGGGCAGCGCGATGAAGACAACCATCGCGAAAGCGGCTCCTCCAGGAACCTGCCACGGCAGGAATGGTTTGCTGCTACTCGCGGTTTCGCAACCGCCCCCGGCCGTGGTGGAGATCGTCAGTGTGGCTGTTCCACTGCTGGTACCGGTGATCTTCACCGGGCTTGTTGAGCCAAAGCTTAGCGTGGGAGCGTTTACGGCACCGCTTGGCTCCGATGAGATAGTGGCGCTGAGCGAGACACTGCCGGTAAAGCCACCTGCGGGAGCAACGCTGATGGTGGACGTATTTCCTGTGGTGGCGCCGGGTTGGAGCTTCACATTTGTACCGGCGATAGTAAATCCCGGGCTGGGCCCGGAAGTGACATTCACTAGCGCGCTGCCAGCATTCGTCATAGCGACATAATTGCCATCGCCGGAATAACTGAGATTCAAGGTGTTGAATCCACTGGAAAGGGTGCCGGCGGGGATGGTGAAGGAAGCGCTGTTGTTTGTCAGCGTGGCCGGCGCCGACGTGTAGCTGCCTGTGGATAGGGTGACGGTTCCGGTCGGTAGGGGTAGGCCGGAATAACTGCCTCCCGCAACTTTCACCGAGAGAGACTGGGATGCTGCCTGCGATGGCGTCAGCGTAGTCGCCGCAGGAGTGACGGTGAAACACGGATCGGCAACATAATCCGGGGCGGTGCCGGAAACGAATTTGTACACGGAAGAACTGGTTGCATCCGGGATGTAGTTGGCCGCCACATAATTGGGTGAAAGCGGCAATGAACAGTAAGAGGCCGGCAGTGTACCGGCCGGGACATTGAAGGTAGCGACGCCCCCGCTGAGCGTCAACTGGGCCGGGCCATAGCCAGGCATGCCCATTCTGACCGTGCCAGTCGGCGTTGCACCGCCGGTTGGACCGCTCACAGTAACCGTGATCGTAACAGGCTGGGCCGAAGTAGCGGGAGATGGCGTAGGGGCAATGTTGATCGTGGGCAAAATCGTGGCCGCGGAAGTCGATGCCGGATAGAGCTTTGCTACAAACGCATTTTGTAAGGACGGAATCCCGATCTGGAAAGCGCCGCTTGTGACCGGAAAGCCGAAGGAACTGGCGCTGCCGGCAACATACACGTTGTCCGCACCGTCCAGTGCCAGGGCAGCAGCCTGATCTCCCATCCCGAATACGATGACACCAGTAAATTCTGCCGGATTATATCCGTTGCCGCCCAGGTAGGTGGAGTAGAGCAACGCTGTTCCGGAGGGATTCAACTCTGTGACGAACGCGTTAAAACCGCCGATACTTTGCGACGTTTGATCGTTATTGACGGTCTGATATGCCCCCTGCGTGACCGGAAAATTTGATGATGCCGTGCTGCCAGTGACGTAGGCATCACCTGCGCTGTCGATGGCAATGCCGGACGCTTCATCTCCGTCCGCCTGATTCAACGTGGGCGTCAGGTTAACAAGCCCGCCGCTGCCGCCAAGGTATGTGGAATAAGCCAATGCCGATCCAGTTGCATTGAGCTTCGCGACGAAAGCGTTAGAACCGCTCGATGTGAAACTATAGTGGTTCGTCGTCTGGAATGCCCCTGCACTTACGGGGAAATCCGTCGAATAGGTTTGTCCGGCAACATATGCGTTACCGCTGGAATTGATCGCAATCGCATTCGCAGAACCCCCTGAGCTTCCACCCAAAAAAGTGGAGTAGACGAGCGCTGTGCCGGTGGGGTTCAATTTGGCGACAAAGGCGTTGGTTCCTGGATACGCACCGACGGCATGCTGAGTTGTTTGGTACGCTCCGGTGGTCACAGGAAAGTCTGCGGACTCTGCCTGGCCGGCAACATACGCACTACCGCTGGAGTCCACGGCGATGCTTTTACCGGCGTCGAGTGGGAACCCGTAGGATTGCTTGATGCCGCTGCCACCCAGGTATGTGGAATAGACCAGAGCCGTGCCGGTCGGATTCACCTTGGTGATGAAGGCATTGGCTTGTCCATTCGCCGCCGCATTGTTCACCGCCTGAAACGCGCCTGCCGTCACAGGAAAGTCTGTGGAGTAGGTTTGACCGGTGACATATGCATTGCCCGCTGCATCTACAGCGATGCCATACCCTGCATCGCCGCTATACGGAAAGTCCGCGGCGAGGCCGCTACCGCCCAAATATGTGGAGTAGACCAAGGCCGTGCCCGTTGGATTGAGCTTGGCGACAAAGGCTGTAACGCACTGGTTGGCTGCAGCCTTGTTCGTGGCTTGAAAGGCGCCTTGCGTGACCGGGAAATCGGTGGACCCCGTGGTGCCGGTGACGTACGCATCGCCCGCACTATCCACGGCGATGGCGCGGATCGCGTCTCCGCCAATCATCGAGGTTCCGCTGCCGCCAAAATATGTGGAGTAAACGAGCGCCGTCCCCTCAGCATTCATCTTCGTGATAAATCCAACGGCACTTTGACTTCCGCCATTGTTCTGAGACTGAAAAGCTCCCGCGGTGATAGGAAAATTGGTAGAGGTCGTGGTGCCGGCAATATAGGTGTCGCCGCTCATGTCCACGGCAATGGCATAGGCTTTGTCGAATCCAAAGCCACCCAGGAACGTGGAGTAGACCAGCACAGGATCGATAATCAGTGGCCTTGCGGTGTTGTAATGGCCGAGCCGAAAGCCAATCGTATTCTTCGCCATGACGGCAAACCTTCCCGTAACCCGGACGCGCCGACCATTCTCGATCTGATAGATGGTCGGCCTCCGCATGGTGAGGACGCCGACTGAGGTGCTCACTTCGAGGTCGCCATTCGTCATGAGCTTTACGTGCCGGACGTCATCCAGCCGCAGCCGAATGCTTTTCGGACTCGCGCCGGGAGACACGATAAAGTCGTACTCCAGTTGGCGATGGTTGCCGCTATATACAAGGCTGATGCCGGGAAGAATGTCATCATAGCGCACCCGAGTGTATGTGGGGATGCCGGTGCGCCATTGCGCTGGATTGTCGCCGATGAAGTAGTTCACGGTGCCCGGCAACCGATCTTCACCGACGGCATGAACACCAGTGCGCCCACTCTCGACCTGCATCCGCACGATTCCGCAGTTTTCACTCGGTGTTGAATGATCCGCCGACCTCATAACCGAACGTCCGGCAATTCCTTGGTCGGGCTTGCACATCGCCAGCACGGCTGCTTTCTGGGTCAGGTAAAGCCCGAAACTGCCTTCCCGCGTAAAAAATTCAGCGTTCGCTGGTCCCTGTCCCCGATTGACCTCAAATCCAAGGGGCATTTTGGCGAAACGGTGCTCCAATCGCACCGTTTGAGTCGATGAGATAGGGCGGCTCGGAGATGTTACCTTCGCCGCGTCTACAGAAAGCGGCATGATCACAATCAGTACCGTGATCAAAAGGACTCGCCCGCTCGAAAAGCGACTCATCATGTATCCCCCTTCGCCCGAAGCCGGCTCGGATATCTCTACAACTTTCGCCATTCGACGTTTCCAGGCGCCGCGGTTGAGAAGATTCTGCAGATGGGTCAATACTCGGTACACATTTCGGATTCCGCCACCATTGCAGTTGCAAAAAAAGGGGGCTGCTTCACGAGGAACTCGCCTCTCCACATCAGAACATTCGTCAACCGGTGCGTCATTCTGTTCCGTTCAGCTTTGTTTCTCTCCTGCGCAGGCGAGCCCATTCTAACCCTGGTGCGCACGATTTGCCTTGACGCTGGGTAAAAGTGCTCGCAAGGCCCTCTTTCGGCAGCTACGAGCTCAGGTCTGGACAATAGGGCCAAATTACTAATCCACCGAGATTTACGCACGCCAATTCAGATAGGTCCTGTGAAACGTTAGCTTCCTATCGGAACTGGCCGTGGGGCAGAAAGAGTTCTCTGCAGTCCAGCGATGCTGGCCAGTTTCGATAGGAGCGTTTGAAGTGAGCCGCTGCGCTTGCGGCGGGCGCGGTGATCTACCGTCTATGGGATTTCAA
>JAJZAL010000045.1 GCA_021799405.1 Acidobacteriota bacterium | reverse complement strand
GCAACGCCCCCTGGTGGTATCACGGAAACCCTCCCGGCCCTTGGATCATGACCGACCAGGAAAACAACCTGGTCGGGTGCGTCAATCCTCGCGGATCGAAGCTTTATGGAACGAAACTCTGCGCCCAACTGCCAAACATCCACTGGCGATTCGTAACTGCGATCGCCAAGGGCGAACCACATCACTGGACCTCGATGGGAGGCAATGCCCAGCGCGGCTCCCTGTCGGTCATGTTTAGCGGACCGCGCGTCAGTTCCGAATATGATCCCATGCGAAAGCAGGGAGCCATCCTCCTCGGCAACGGCGGCGATAACAGCAACGGCTCGCAAGGTACCTTCTATGAAGGCGCAGTGACGGCCGCAGGCACCTTCCCAAGCAACGCCACCGACCAGCTGGTTCAGGCGAACATCGTCGCCGCCCGGTATCGCGCACTGCCGCTGAGCATTGCTCCTGCGTCGCAAATTGCCGCTCCGCCTGGGCTCCAGACCTTCTCGCCCGGCTCCTCGCAAAACACTACTGTGACCTTCACCAATACCACTGGTGCACCCGCAAGGAACATCAAGTTGAGCATTTCGGTGCCCAACAAGCAATGGACTTCTGTTGCATCGGGCAACACCCATCCGTCGGCAACCTTTGCCGGCCCCCTCGTGCCCGGCGCAAGTGTGAAGGCAACCTTCAAGGTCACCTCCGGCCCGGCCGCCTTCAACGGCGACTTGGTCGCCAACGCCTGGTGGACGAACTCGAAGAGCGGCAGAAAGCAGTTCGTCACAAGATCTGAAAACGTGCGGAACGTCCCACCGATCAGGATTAATGAGTTTCGTATCGGCACCAGTTCTCCCACAAATTCGACAAACTCGTTCGTCGAGCTCTACAACGCTGGCGCCAAATCCGTCGATATTTCCCAGTGGACTCTGACTGAGCACGCGGCCCGGCAGGCCATCTTCTCAGCCGTAACGATCCCGGCAGGAACAAAGCTCGCGCCCGGCGGATTTTACCTCCTCGGGCTCTCCAACTCCGGTTTGGCGGCTCCCGCGCATGCCGGCGATGCCACCATCTACGTCAGAAGCACGGCTGGCATGAAAGCCGGCGACACAGTCAGCATCGGAACGGATTCCAACAAAGAAATCCGCAAGATCGCAAGCGTCGGAACGGCGGCCACCAACCATACCACGCTGTGGCAGCCGCTTCCCAACGGGCCAATCATCACGATTCCTGCCGGTTCAACTAACGTACCGGTCAGAAGCGTCTCCGGCTTTGTCGTCGGCCAGAAGATCGCCCTCGGTTACGGCGCCACCTATCCCACCGTCCCAGGAGGACTGGAGCGCTACGAGGTCGCCACAGTCACCAGGGTCGGCAAACCCGGCACGCAAGCCTACCTCGCGGCAGACGCACCCGCGGGCGCGACAAACATCAAGGTCACATCCGTCGAGAATATCTCCGTCGGCGACAAGATCAGGCTCGACATCAACAGTGTTGGCCACGGAATCGAAACTGTAACAGTTACAAAGATTGGCACACGAGCGAGCCGCACCAGGCTCGTCGCGGATGCGACCGCCGGCGCGACAAACATCAAGGTCGACAATGTGAACGGCTTCACGGTGGGCGACAAGATGACCATCGGCACTCCCGCAAACTGGAAAACCGTCACCATCACCACCGTCGGCACGTCTGGCGCCAAAGGCACCGGCGTAGGCTTCACGCCGGCCCTCGCATACAGCTACACCAAAGGCGAGGAAGTGGTAGATCAGGGCACAGGCCTCGATCTGGCAGCCCCGCTCCGGTATAGGCACGCGGCCAATCTTCCCTTCAGCGATCGAGGAACAGGCATCAGTTTCGAGCCCGCGACGGCTTTTGCCCACATCAGCGACGAACCCGTCCAGGCCCTCGGTACTGGCATCACGCTCAACCGTGCTCTGGCGAAAGACTATGCGGTCAATGCAGTAGTGCGTGACGCCGCCGTCACATCCGCGGGCTACCAGGGAATACACTCACCTAACCAGTGGTTTGGCGGCCCTCAACTCACGGCCAAGGCGCCTTTCTTCGGTGGCCGCACCATCACCATCAGAGAGGGCAGCATGGTGCTGCGGAATGCCTCTGGCCTGGTTGTCGACAGTCTTAACTACGGCGGCTTGACCGACCCATGGGCCGCCGAAGGCTATCAGGCCGGGTCCGGATTTGGACAAAGCGGCTGTTACGTCACAACACCAGGCTCGGCCAGTGGCGCCGGTGTCAGTGCGGGCAGATCCCCTGACGGGTATGACACTGACAGCAATTGCGTCGATTTTGTAACCTCACAAGTTACGACTCTTTCAGCCGCTTCAACCGCTGGCGCGACCAACATAAAGGTCGCAAGCGTCGAAGGCTTTAGTCCTGGTCAGGCGATCAGAATTGGTGCAGGTGCGAACATCGACAGCGCCGTCATCGCAAAGGTTGGCACGGCGGGCGCCACCACCGTGCGCACCACCACCGCCGCGGGCACAACCATTATCCCCGTGGTCGACGCAAGAGGCTTCATGCCAGGCCAGAGCATCATAATTGGCTCTGGTGCGAGCCGTGAGACAGCAGTGGTCGCCTCAGCTCGACTCTACCGCGCGCCCGCGATCATCCTCTCCGCGCCGCTCACCCGGGCGCTTGCAGTCGGTGCGCATGTCTCCGGCACCGGCATCACCCTCACCGCACCATTGACCCAGGCGCACGCCAGCGGTACGCAAGTCACCGGCAGCACTGCCACGCCGGGCGCGCCCAACCACTATTACAGGAGACCTCATTAAAGGTACTCGCGGAATGGGGCCTCCGTTCAGTATGCCGCAAAATTCGGGGCCCATCACGGCGTTATAGGTGCGGAAGCATGGAGACATTCCAGCCTCCGCCCAGCGCCTTGATCAACAGCACGCTCGCATCCAGCCGCCGTTGCATGATTTCGAGGTCATTCTGCTCGTCAGAGAGCGCCGCTGTTTGCCAGGTCACTACCGCTAGATAGTTATCCATGCCGCCCTCGTAACGCGCTTCAAACAGATTCATGGTTTGCTGCGCAGATGCCGTTGCGGCATGTTGCTGCTGAGCCTCGGTTGTAAGCACCTGCAGTGCCGCGAGATTATCGTCCACCTGTTGAAAGGCCGTGAGCACGGTCTGGCGATAGTTGGCTACCGTTGCATCGTACTCCGCTTCTGTAATCTCCTTTGAGGCGCGGCGGCGTCCGGCATCAAAAACAGTCTCTGCCAGCGCCGGACCAACCGCCCAGAAACGGCTCGGCCAGTTGAACCAGTTCAGCGCTGATGTCCCTTCAAAGCCTGCAGCCGCGCTCAGTGAGAGCAAGGGATAATAGGCCGTCTCGGCAATGCCGATTTCCTGGTTGGCTGTGGCCACTCTGCGTTCGGCGGCCGCAATGTCGGGCCGTCGCTGCAGAAGCACAGCAGGTACCGTCCCCGGAATCTTGGGAAGAGTAGGTGCGTCTACGTCGAGCGGAATGGCGGGTAAGGATAGCTCTTCCGGAGGTACGCCAATCAATACGGCAATCGCATGTTGCTCTTGCGAGCGTTGCACCTGCAGATCTGTTAACTGAACACGCGCCTGGTAGAGCTGAGTACGAGCCTGCGCGACGTCCGTCTGCGGAGCAAGTCCTCCCGCGTATCGGTCTTGCGTCACTTGTAGCGCCTGCCCGTAAGCGTGAACCGTGGCCTGCAGCAACTGGATTTGCGCATCCACTGTTCTGAGAGCAAAATAATCCAGCGCCAGCTCTGCATGCAGGCTCAGCCTCACGCTTTCCAGATCAGCATCGCTGGCCTGCGCCTGTTCCCGGGCAGCGGTTACACCGCGCCGAATCTGACCCCACAGGTCGATCTCGTAGTTCAGATCGATCGGAAGAATAAAATCTCCAGAGCTGCTCTCCGCACTGCTCGAAGACGCATAAGGGCGATTCGCCGAATTCCGGAGAGATGCCACGCTCGGACTCACATTGATCGTCGGCGCTTCATAAGAGCGCGCATATCCAATTGCCGCTCGCGCCGCGCGGAAGTTGGCCGCTGCTTCCTTGAGGGTCTGATTGGCAGCATCCACCTTGGTTTCAAGTGCATTCAGACGAGAATCGCCGAACATCGTCCACCAGTCTCCCTTGAGCACGGTGTCGCTCGGATGGCCCGGCTCCCAGCCGTCATGGAAGTTAGCGGAAACCAGAGGAGCATCCTTGAACGCGGGAGCAAGCGGAACAGAAGGCCTCTCATATTTTGGCCCGATCATGCACCCTGAAAGCGCCACAAGCGCTAAAGAGAGCACCGGCAGCGCGACTCTCTTCATTCCGCGAATCCTTTCACAATCCGCACCCGTTCTCCCTGGGCCAGCGAATCGGACGGATTCAGAATGACCTGATCGCTCGGCGAAAGCCCCGAGATAACTTCCACTTGCGCACCGTAATCTCTTCCGATCTTTATCGGAACCAGCTGAACGCGGCCATCCTTCACTACTCCCACGCGCAATCCGTGGGTGCGAAACAGCAGCGTGTTGGACGGTAGCAGCATGGCCCCCTTCGCTGCCGGGATTCCAAAATGCACAAATGCGTACTGCCCGGGCAACAGTTTATGGTCCCGGTTATTCACGTCAACCTCCACGTTCAGCGTGCGGGTCGTCAGGTTGATCGAATCCGATGTGCGGACAATCGTCCCATGAAAGAGCTCATTCGGATACGCGTCCGATGTCACCGGAACTTGTTCCCCGATATGGATTGCACTTACATAGACTTCAGGAAGAGGAACGTACAGGCGCAGCTCATTAATTGCATCCAGATGAAACAGTTGAGATCCAGGCGTGTTGCTATTTCCGGCTTGGATCAGTGAGCCGATATCTATATTCCGTTGCGTAATCACCCCGCTGAATGGGGCATAAATGGTCTCATAACTCTGCAATTGCTCCAGCCGCCGAAGATTTGCTTTGGCAGCGGCAAGATTCGAAATTTGCGCCTTCAGATTGCTGACTGCCTGATCCGTGCCTTGCTTGGAAACAGCGTTCTTGACCACAAGCTTTGTATAGCGCTCCGCGGTAATGCGGGCAATGTAAAGGTTGGCCTGCGCTGTTGCGAGGTTCGAGCGTGCCTGATCCACCTGCTGATCCAGCTCGGGCTCTTCGATCACGGCCAGCACTTCGCCTTTGTGAACCTGTGCCCCGATGTCTGTGTACCACTTCTTGATATAGCCGTCGGTGCGCGCGTAAATCGGCGTGTCGATGTAGGCCTGCGTGTCTGCCGGTAAAACCAGCGGAAGGGGATGAACCTGCTGCTTCGGCCGGGTAACAGCGACGTCCAGCACTGCGCTCCGCGTTGTGGAGGCCGCCAGCCTTTCCTCCGCGACGCCACGCGAATGAAGTTCGATCGCGATGGCTGCGAGAAGTACCAGCATCAGAAGGCCGCCGCCGAGCAGGGGCCAGCGGGCGAATTTCCGCTGTCGATCCGCCGCCACCATCTCTCTCACCTCAGTATCAGAGACAGGATGATGGCCTTCCGTGCTCAATTCGCTTTCTCTCGCGTCCCGCGTTCCCTGGCCCGGCATTCCATCTTGTTGCTGCATTGCTTATATCCTCTAGTGCGCTTCTCGCGAAGCTTGTCTGTTTCCTCTGTCAATTGCCGAACGCTCTCAGGAACTCATCTCTGGCGTTGTTTCCGGGTTATGCTTGGCAGCTCCATGCAAAAGGCTGAAGACGGCTGGCACGAAAATGAGCGTGGCTACCGTTGCACAAAGCAGTCCACCAATCACCGCGCGCCCCAGCGGTGCATTTTGCGAGCCGCCGTCTCCAAGCCCCAACGCCATCGGCACCATGCCGATGATCATGGCGAGAGCGGTCATGCATACCGGACGGAAGCGGGTGGCTCCGGCCTCGATCGCCGCCAGGATCGGATCGCCATGTTCCGTCAGGCGCATCTTGGCAAACGAAACAACAAGGATACTGTTGGCGGTCGCTACGCCCATGCACATGATCGCCCCCATCAATGCCGGCACGCTCAACGTGGTATGCGTAAAAAACAGGAAGAGTACGATGCCGGCCAGGGCCGCAGGCAATGCCGTGATGATAATGAAAGGATCGAGCCAGGACTGGAAGTTCACCACGATCAGCATGTAGATGAGCAGGATTGCGAAACCCAGACCCCCGAGCAGCGCCATATAGGATTTGCGCATCGTCTGCGCCTGCCCTCGCATTGAGATGAACATGCCGCGCGGAAGGTGCTTTTCCCGCTCATGCAGTATCTTTTCTACGTCCTTCGCAACAGATCCCAGGTCGCGCCCCTGCACGGACCCGTAAATGTCGATCACGCGGCGAATGTTGTAATGCGAAACCACCGCTAACTCCTGTCCTGGATGAATGGTCGCCAGGTCGCTCAACAATTCTGGAGTCGGGTAAGACGTGGCGCCATTGGTGTTGAGCGCCGACGTTGACGGGCTGATCGGAATGTTCTGAATGTCCTGGATCGTATCCATGTGATACTGCGGCGTTTGTGCAACCAACTGGTAGGCCACGCCGTTGTGGTAATCCAGATAGAACATGGGCGAGGTCTGGAAGCTGCTGCTCAGGCTGCTCAACATGCTCTGCGCAACATCGCGTGCCGTAAATCCGCCCTGCGCCGCCTTGGTTCGGTCAATGGCTACATTCAGCGTCGGATAGTTCGTCGGTTGCTGTATCCGAAGGTCCGTCAGACCAGGCACCCGCCTCAATTTCTGCAGGAGTTCTGACGCCACTTTCGTGCTGGCGGCAATATTGTTGCTCTGAATCTGAATGTCGATCGGCGCTGGAAGCCCGAAGTTCAGAATCTGCGTAATGATATCCGCCGGAAGAAAGTAAAAGGTTGTCCCCGGATACTTCCGTGGCAGAATCTTGCGCAGTTCTTTCACGTACTCCGCCGTCGGACCATGATTCGGCTTAAGCGAAACCATGATGTTGCCCCCCTCGGCGCCGATAATGCCGGAGGTGCTGTGCATAAGGTTCATCGGACTGTAGGGCAGTCCGAGATTGTCCAGTATATTGGCGATCTGCCCCTGAGGAATCGTCTTCCGGATCGTCGCTTCCACTAGATCAGCCAGCCGGGCCGTGTCCTCAATACGCATCCCCGTCGGACCGCGAAAATGCAGAATGAATTCCCCCGCATCCGTATTGGGGAAGAAATTTTGACCGAGATAGGGAATGAGCAAAGACGCAGACAGGCATAGCAGCAAGAACCCAGGCACAAACTTCCGCCGCGATAGAACCACTCGCGTCAACAGAAACTGATACGACCGCCGTATCCGCTCAAATGCCCGTTCAAAAGCCCGCTGAAAGCGCGTCCATGGGTTTCGAGATGGCTCGTAACTCCGCGCCCGGAGCATATACATCGCCAGCGTCGGCACCAGAGTCCGCGAAAAGAAGTAGGAGGCAAGCATTGCAAAGATGACTGCCTCGGCCAGCGGCACGAAGAGATAATGCGATACGCCGTGCAGGAAAAACATCGGCAGAAAGACGATGCAGATGCAGAGCGTCGAAACCAGGGCCGGAATCGCAATCTGCGCGGCGCCATCGAGAATGGCTTCCCGGATTTCGTATCCGTTTTCGAGGAACCGCTCAATGTTTTCGATCGTAACCGTCGCATCGTCGACCAGAATTCCGACAGCCAGCGCAAGGCCGCCCAGCGTCATGATGTTGATCGTCTGTCCTACCATGCCCAGCGCAATGATCGACGTAAGAATGGACAGCGGAATCGAGACGGCAATGACCAGGGTGGAGCGCCAGCTGCCCAGAAAAAGCAGGATCATCAATGCCGTCAGCGCCGCCGCCAGAACCGCCTCACGCACCACACCCGAAATGGCGCCGCGCACAAACACACTCTGATCGCCCATCGGCGTGATCTTCAGATTCCGCGGCACTAGTTGCCTCACCCTTGGCAGCAAAGCGCGTATGCCCTTAACCACACTCAGCGTCGATGCATTCCCGGCCTTCAGAACCGTGATCAGCACGCCGCGATGGCCATTCTGACGAACCACGTTGGTCTGGAATGCAGCCCCATAGCTCACCGTTGCCACATCGCGCAGATAGACGACGGTGCTGCCTACCGTCTTGATCGGCAGCCTGCTCAAGGTTGCAAGAGACTTCGGCGCCGCATTCGTCAGGATGTCGTATTCATCCTGCCCGATTTTGGCTGTACCCGACGGCACCACCACATTCTGCGCGTTCAGCGCGTTCACAATGTCCAACGGGGAGATGCCCTTCGACTGCATCTTCCGGAGGTTCATGCTCACAGCAATCTCCGGCTCCTTGCCGCCGTAAGGCAACGGCAGCACTGCGCCCGGCACAGTCACTAATTGCGGACGAATGACATTCTGGCTCAGGTCGGCAAGCTGCTGCTCATCCAGACCCTTGCCGGAAATCCCCAACTGCAGAATTGGCACCGTCGACGCGCTGAAGTCGATAATCTCCGGTGGAAGCGTCCCCTCCGGCATCTGCCGCAGCATGAACTGCGAAACAGCCGTTACCTGCGCATTCGCCGTAGCCAGGTTCGCTCCGGGCTGCAGGAAGATCTTGATAACCGAAACGCCGTTGTAGGTTGTTGACTCAATGTGCTGGATGTTATCCACAAGCGTCGTCAGCGCCTTTTCATAAGGCGTCGTGAGCCGCCCCTCCATCTGTACCGGGTCCAGGCCGGTATACTCCCACGAGACCGCGATCACCGGAATATTGATATTCGGGAAAATGTCCGTGGGCGTGCGCGAGATCGCCACTGGTCCCATGATGAGCACAAGCAGGGCCACAACAATGAAGGTGTACGGTCGGTCCAGCGCTAATTTAACAATCCACAAGTTGACGAAGCCTCCGGGCGATATCCCCTGAGCAGTTCTCGGAAACAAAGCCCTCGGTGAATGGACTCAAAACAGCCTCCAATTGACTCGTACATTATTCCGCTTGCTATGATCGGAAAAAGAGATATGTCACGCTCAAGGAGCAATACAAAGATTGGAATTGAGGCATTTACGATATTTTACTGCAGTCGCTGAAACCGGCGGTTTCGCAAGAACCGCCCGAATGCTGCACGTCTCCCAGTCGGCGATCAGCGAGCAGGTTCGAGATTTGGAAGAGGAAATAGGCGTCCCGCTCTTCAATCGGCAAAACCGGCGTATTCGCCTTACGAGTCACGGCGAGCTCTTTCTGGAAGATGCGCGCTCGATCCTGGCGGCCGCCGACAAGGCTATTGCCAACGTCCAGCGGTCGCTGAACGGCGAAATTGGCACCCTCACCATCGGCTTCTGCATCGGTGGAACTGGCGCGTTCTTCCCCAGCTTGATCAAGGATTTTAGAAACCGCTTCAAAGATGTTCAGGTTTCACTCGTCGAAATGGCGCCCGTGATGCAGCAACAGGCTCTGCAGACTGGGAAAATCGATATTGGCTTCACGCGCCCCATGCAGCCCAATCACTCCATGGCCCTCCGTTCTGAGCATTTCCGAACCGAGCGCCTCTGCGCGGTCTTGCACCAGAGCCACCGCCTGGCTCGGCGCCACAAAATTTCCATGCTGGAACTGGCGGAAGAGCGCTTCATCCTCAACGACCGCAATTACTCACCTGCGGTCTTTGATAAAGTCATTTCCCTTTGTGCCGAAGCTGGATTTTCTCCAAGAATCAATGCCACCGCCACAGTTTCTCCCGGAGTTGTGGCACTGGTCGAAGCCGGTGAAGGCATCGCGATCCTTCCCGAAGGCGCACAAGCCATCAGCCGCGAAGAAGTGGTGTTTGTGCCGCTGGTCGAGCACAGCGCATCCATCGACCTCGTCATCGCATGGGCTCCCCTGCATGAAACTCCTGTTCTGCATTCCTTCCTCAAGCTCGCGCGGCTCAGGACAAGGAAGTAGCACTTGCTGCAGCACGCGAGCGCAAATCCTCAATCCGGCGTCGATGCTGGCGTGAATCATCTGGGCCCGCTCGCGCCATCTCTCTGTCACGAAAAGTATGCCTCACCCACACATCCTTAGCCCTGCGCCTGCATTACCATAGGGGACATGGCTGCCACGAACGAAAAAGGCACGGCAAAGTCCATCTTCAAGGCCCTGCTGCCCTTCCTCGCACTCCTCGTCGCTCTCATCTTTGTGTATTTCCTCTGGCGCTACTACCAACCGCACCACAAAATCAACCTGCACCAGGGCCACGTCTCACAGCTTCACTACGACGGTACCCGCTCGCGCCTGCCCGCAAACACCGCCTGACTCATCCCCGTTCCCGTCCAGACCATCCGTCCGCTGTGTGCGCTTTCAACTCCGTGGCCCACTCATCCACAGCGGCAAACTCCCGATCAACCTGCCGTCTCGACCCTCGCGCTCAGCCCGCCCGTTTGTCTCTCCATTCTGGACATGGACGCGAAATATCTCCGCATTCCACCGGCCAACACAAAAATTCTCTGAGTTTTTTCTGGAATCTGTCGCATCGTGTCAGGAAGTGTGTATGCTAGTGGTCAGACCTTTGTCGGAACCTGTATGATGTTCTGCGCAACCTCAAAGTGAGACTTCGAGCCATGCTGATTCATGAGGACCGTCTTTTTCCCGCCGACCCCACCACCAGAACCATAGCCAAAGCACTCTATGACAGCGTTCGCGCGCTGCCCCTCGTAAGCCCGCACGGCCACACCCAGGCCGTCTGGTTCTCCAAGAACGAGCCGTTCCCTGACCCTGCAAAGCTCTTCGTGCAGCCCGATCACTATATCTATCGCATGCTTTACAGCCAGGGCCTCTCCATGGAAGACCTTGAAATCGGCGTCGAACACATCCAGAATCCCCGCAGGGTCTGGCGCCTCTTTGCCAGCCACTACTACCTGTTCCGCGGTACGCCCACCCGCCTTTGGCTCGATTTCGCCTTCCAGGAACTCTTCGGCCTCACCGAGCGGCTCTCCGAGAAGACGTCAGACCTCTACTTCGACACCATCTCAGAAAAATTGAACACGCCGGCCTTCCTGCCCCGCGCGCTATATGACAGCTTCCACATGGAAGTTCTCGCCACCACTGACGCTCCTTTCGACTCGCTCAACGATCACCAGGCCATTCGCGACTCCGGCTGGAAAGCCCGCATCATCCCAACCTTCCGGCCTGACTCCGTCGTCGATCCAGACTTCGCCGGCTTCCGTGAAAACATCACCCGCCTCGGCCAGGTCACCGGCGAAGACACCAGCACATGGTCCGGCTACCTCAATGCGCTGCGCAAGTCGCGTGAGCGCTTCCGCAAAATGGGCGCAACCGCAACCGATCACGGCCACCCAACCGCAAACACCGCCAACCTGACAGAAACCGAAGCCGTCGCGCTCTTCGCGAAAGTTCTCTCCGGTAAGGCAGACAAGAACGAACATGAGCTCTTCCGCGCGCAGATGCTCACCGAAATGGCGCGCATGAGCGTCGAAGATGGTCTCGTCATGCAGATTCACCCCGGCAGCGCCCGTAATCACAATCGCAGACTCTACGAAAAATACGGACGCGACATCGGCGCAGACATCCCGACCGCAACCAATTATGTAGATGGCCTGCGCCCGCTGCTCGAAGTCGTCGGCAATGAGCCCGGCCTTACCATCATCCTCTTCACCCTCGATGAATCCACTTACAGCCGCGAACTCGCCCCTCTCGCCGGTCATTATCCGTGCCTGCGTCTCGGCCCTCCCTGGTGGTTCTACGACAGCCCCGAAGGCATGACGCGCTTCCGCGAACTGGTCACCGAGACCGCAGGTTTCTACAACACCGTCGGCTTCAATGACGATACCCGCGCATTTCTGTCGATTCCCGCCCGGCACGATGTGGCCCGCCGCGTCGACTGCGCCTACCTCGCCCGGCTCGTCGCTGACTACCGCATAACGGAACAGGAGGCCTTTGAAGTTGCGCACGAACTGACCTACGGACTGGCCAAGCGCGCTTACCATCTCTAAAGTCGTAGTGCAGTCGTTGCTGTAAGGAGTCATGATGGAAGGCAATCAGAGCGCGAACGCCGTGCGCGAAAACATTCCCGGGCATCCGCGCCCAACAGGCAAGGTGCGCTGGACAATCTGCGCTCTGCTCTTCGCCGCCACCACCCTCAATTACATGGATCGCATGGTGCTCGGCATACTCAAGCCCACCATCCAACACAGCATCGGCATGAGCCAGGCAGACTACGGCTGGGTCGTCGTCGCCTTCCAGATCGCCTACGCCCTCGGCATGCTCGTCATGGGGCGCTTCATTGACAGGGTGGGCACGCGCATCGGTTACCTCGCCGTCATGATTATCTGGAGCCTCTCCGCCTGGGGCCATGCATTGGCAGACACCGTGCTGGAATTCGGCTTCGCCCGCTTCTTCCTCGGGTTGGGGGAATCGGGCAACTTCCCCGTTGCCATCAAGACCGTCGCCGAGTGGTTTCCCCAAAGCGAGCGCTCGCTCGCAACCGGCCTCTTTAACTCAGGCACAAACCTCGGAGCCATCATTGCTCCCATCGCCGTGCCCTGGATCGTGCTCACCTTTCACACATGGCATGCCGGATTTCTCATCACCAGCGTCTTCAGCACCCTTTGGATCGTGGTCTGGCTTCTCTACTACCGCAAGCCGTCCGAGCATCGCAGGCTCTCCCCGTCCGAATTCCAATACATCAACGAGGGCCAAACGGAAGCACCAAAACCCGCCACGCCGTGGCTCAAACTCTTCGCTTACCGGCAATCCTGGGCTTTCGTCGTCGGTAAGTTCCTCACCGATCCTATCTGGTGGTTCTATCTCTTCTGGCTGCCTTCCTATTTCCACAGCAAGTTTCATCTTGATCTTGAGCATCTTGGCCTGCCGCTCATGATCGTCTACACCGCAGCCACAGTCGGCAGCATCTTCGGCGGGTGGCTGCCCGCGCCCTTCCGGAAACTGGGCATGTCGAACACGCGCGCCCGTATGGCCGCGATGCTCTCCTGCGCGCTCGCCGTGGTGCCCATCTTTCTGGTGGCCTACGTCAACAATGAGTGGGCTTCCATCGGCCTCCTGAGCCTGGCAACCGCTTCACACCAGGGCTGGTCCGCCAATCTCTTCACCACCGTCTCGGATATGTTCCCGCGCAGCGAGGTTGCCTCCGTCACCGGCATCGGCGGCACCGCTGGCGCCATTGGCGGCGCACTGATCGCCGCTGCCGCTGGCCTCATTCTTCAGTACATGCACACTTATGCACCCCTGTTCTTCATCGCCGCCAGCGCATATCTGATCGCCTGGGTTTTTATCATTCTCCTCGCACCAGGACTGCAAAAAGCGGAGATGACAGCATGAGCCTCTATTGTTCCGTTGGCAATGTCGATACCGAACTCTCGCAGGAGCAACTCCAGTCGCTCCTCATCGAGAGCCTTACCAAACTCGGCGACCGCAAGTGCGTGCTCGCGGTCCCGCCCGATCAAACCCGCTCCCATTCCCACGCCGGCGAACTCACACGCTTCGCATGGCAGTATTACGGCGAGCGCCTGCAGGCCGTTCTGCCCGCGCTCGGCACACACGTCGCCATGCAGCCCGCGCAAATCACCCGCATGTTCGGCGACATGCCCCAGAACCTCTTCAAAATTCACAACTGGCGCACCGATATTGAAACCATCGGCGAAGTCCCCGCCAAATTCATCCGCGAACAATCCGAAGGCAAGCTCGATTACCCATGGCCCGCGCAGATCAACAAGCTCATCTCGCAGGGCGGATTCGATCTTATCCTCTCCATCGGGCAGGTCGTGCCCCACGAAGTCATCGGCATGGCGAACTACAACAAAAACATTCTGGTCGGAACCGGCGGGCGCGAAGGCATCAACCGCAGCCACTACCTCGGCGCCGTCTACGGCATGGAGCGCATCATGGGCCGCGCCGACAACCCTGTACGCCGCGTCCTCAACTACGCCTCCGACCACTTCCTCAAGCACCTGCCCATCGTTTACGTGCTCACCGTCGTAGGCCGCACCGCCGAGGGCTCGCTCGCCGTCCGCGGCCTCTACATTGGTGACGACGTCGAGTGCTTCCAGCGCGCCGCCGAGCTTAGTCTCAAGGTCAACTTCGAAATCCTCGAAGAGCCCATCCGCAAAGCCGTCGTCTACCTCGACCCCCACGAGTTCCACTCCACCTGGCTCGGCAACAAGGCCGTCTACCGCACGCGCATGGCGCTCGCGGACAACGCCGAGCTCATCATCCTCGCACCCGGTGTCCGCGAATTCGGCGAAGACAAGGGTATCGACGCGCTTATCCGAAAGTATGGATATCGCGGTACGCCCGCCACGCTCGACGCGGTGCGCGACAACCCCGACCTGGCCAACGATCTCAGCGCCGCCGCGCATCTCATCCACGGCTCTTCCGAGGGCCGATTCAAAATCACCTGGGCGCCCGGTCATCTCACACGCGAAGAAGTGGAAGGCGTCGCCTTTGCTTACGGCGATTTGAGCGCGCTCCAGCAGAAGTACGACATCCACATGCTCCAGCAGGGCTACAACACTGTCGACGGTGAAGACATCTTTTTCATCCCCAACCCCGCCCTCGGCCTTTGGGCCTGGCGCGGAAAACTGACAAACGAGGAATCCTAAAGTGGCAAGCAATTCGCTCATCTTGAACAAATATTCGTTGGGCACCGGCGACCGCTTTGCACACCAGGCAAAAGCACAGCTCGCCGCCTGCATCCAGGCGCAGAAAGTCGGCAAGCAAATCATCCCGGTATGGAACAAGTCCAACCGCGAGCACCTCATCATCGGCTCCGAGCCCTCCAGCGTCCGTGCCGCCGCGGATGAAGCCGTCAAGTCGCTGAACTGGGATAAGCCTTACTTCTGCGACGCGGACCACATCACGCTCGAAACCGTCGGCCGCTTTCTTCCAGCCTGCGACTTCTACACTATCGACGTGGCTGACCTCATCGGCAAACCCGCCGCCGCGGCTGATATTGACGCCTTCATCCAGCGCCACCCCGAGTTGCAGGGCAAGGTCAAGCTCGATGGCATCGACGAAGAATTCACCATCACGGCTGAAAATCTCCGCGAAACTGCCTCCAAGTTCCTCGCCGCCATCCAGCAGGCCGGCCAGGTCTATCGCAAAATCGAAAGCGTCAAAGGCAAGGGCAACTTCATCCCAGAAATCTCCATGGACGAAACCGACCGCGCCCAGAGCCCCGTCGAGCTTCTCATCATCCTCACTGCCATCGCGGACGAAAAGATCCCCATCCAGACCATCGCTCCCAAGTTCAGCGGTCGCTTCAACAAGGGCGTCGACTACGTGGGCGACGCGGTCCAGTTCGAGCGAGAAATGGCCCTGGACGTCGCGGCCATCAACTACGCCGTCAAGCACTACGGCCTGCCCGCAAACCTCAAACTCAGCGTCCACTCCGGCAGCGACAAGTTCTCCATCTACCCGGCCATTCACCGCACGATGCAGCGCTTTGACTGCGGCGTGCACCTCAAGACCGCCGGAACCACGTGGCTGGAAGAAATCATCGGCCTGGCGGAAGCCGGCGGCGACGGGCTCGTGCTCGCCAAGGACGTCTACGCCGATGCATTCGCCCATCGCGAAGAACTCTGCGCCCCTTACGCCACGGTCATTGACATTGATCCAGCAAAACTGCCCACGCCCGACGCCGTCCACGGCTGGACCTCCGAGCAGTACACCTCAGCGCTGCGCCATGTGCAGTCCAATCCGGCCTACAATTCGAGCTTCCGCCAGCTTCTTCACGTTGGCTTCAAGGTCGCAGCCAAAATGGGTCGCCGCTATCTCGATCTCCTCGAAGCCAACGAGCCGGTCGTCGCCAAGAACGTCACTGAAAACCTCTACGAGCGCCACATTGCCCCGGTCTTTCTCGGGCGCGGCGCGTAGTGGAAGGCAGGAAATCCAATGAGCCAGTTATTCCATCTTCAAGGCAAGACCGCCGTCGTCATCGGCGGGACCTCGGGCATCGGCAAGGCGCTCAGCCTCGGCCTCGCCGATGCCGGGGCTGATGTCGTCGCCAGTGCGCGCCGCCGGCAGAACGTCGACGAAACCGCCGCGGAAATCGAGCAGCGTGGCCGCAAAACCCTCCGCCTCACTTCAGACACGGGCGACCGCGGGTCGATCGAGGCCCTCCTCGCCGCAACCCTCCAGTCCTTCGGCAAGGTCGATATCCTCATCAATTGCGCAGGCAAAATCAAGCGCACGCCCACTCTCACCATGCCCGAGGACGAGTGGAACAGCATCCTCGATACCAACCTCACTGGCACTCTCCGCGCCTGCCAGATCTTCGGCAAGCACATGCTCGACCGCGGCTATGGGCGCATCGTCAACATCGCTTCGCTGAACAGCTTCGTCGCGCTCAGTGAGGTCGCCGCCTACGCCGCCAGCAAGGCCGCCGTCGTCTCGCTCACCCGCTCGCTCGCCGTCGAATGGTCCAAACACGGCATCACCGTCAACGCTATTGCACCCGGCGTCTTCCGCACCGCCCTCAATGCTGACCTGCTTGACAACACACCGCGCGGCAAGGAACTCCTCATGCGTACCCCCATGGGCCGCTTCGGCAAAACCGAGGAAGTCGTTGGCGCAGCCATCTTCCTTTCCTCTGAAGCATGCTCCTTTGTCACCGGCCAAACCATCGTCGTCGATGGCGGCTTCCTCGCCAGCGGCGTCAACCAATAACCTCAGTTTCCCCAGAATCGCCGCATACTTTCTCCCTGCGGGGTTTCCCGGATTGTGTTCACATCCCTGGAAGTCCCGCTCTCTTTTGCAAATGTGGTATGACCACACTTGCATTTCTGGGGTAATATGAAGAGCGTCTCTAATTTCCAAGGAGCCCGTGGAATGCGGAATTCCCCTTCTCTCTTGTTGCTTTCCATATTGGCAGCCTGCACTTTCGCCGCTGCTACCCCGCCGGCTTCGGCCGTAACTGGTTCGACCATCTGCACCCCCCGTGCGTACGGCGCGAAGGGCAATGGCATCACCAGGGACACCGCTGCCATCCAGCACGCCATCGACGCCTGCGAAGCCAAAGGCGGCGGCACTGTCCTCCTCACGCCTGGCACCTACCTCAGCGGCCCCATCGTGCTCAAAAGCAACATCACCCTCAAACTCGAAAAAGGCGCCACCCTCCTCGGCTCGCCCGATTTCAACGATTACCCGGAAATTACCGAGTTCCGCGCTCCCGGCCGCCAGGCGCTCGTCAGCGCCAAGGATGCCCACAACGTAAGCATCGTCGGCCAGGGCACCATCAATGGCAACGGGGCTGGCTGGTGGAAAGCCGCCCGCAAGGTCCGCCACGCAGGTGTCATGGGCAACACCTTCACCCGCCCCCGTGGCGTCGTCTTCGACCACTGCAGGCATGTCCTCCTTGAAGGCGTCACCATCGAAAACTCCGGCATGTGGCAGGTGGTCCCCTATTACTCCGACTACGTCACCATCCGCAACGTTCGCATCCTGGCGCCACAGCACTCGCCCAATACCGACGCCATGGATCCCTTTTCGTCCACTCATGTCCTGATCGAGCATGTCTTCGCCAACGTGGGCGACGACGACGTAGCCATCAAGTCCGGCATGCCGAAATCGAGTGACAATTCGCCCAGTCAATACATCACCATCAAGAATTGCACCTTCCTGCACGGCCACGGGCTCTCGGTCGGCAGTGAGATCGCTGGTGGCGCGCAGCATATCTACGCTGACAACATCACCTTCAACGGCACCGACAATGGAATCCGCGTCAAGGCCAACCGAGATCGGGGCAATGACGTCAGCGATCTGGTATTCAAGAACATTCACATGCAGAACGTGAAGAATGCTCTTGTCATCAGTGAGTTCTACCCCAGAATCTACCCGCCGACTCCGGATCCCCCTGCTCCCGTCACGCGCCTGACACCGCATTTTCACAACATCACCGTCGAGAACTTCATTGCCACCGGCAGCAAGAATGCAGGCGCCATTGCCGGCCTGCCCGAGGCCCCGATTCGCGATGTAGTGCTCGATAACGTTAAGATTGACGCTCAAAGAGGAATGGTCATCAGCAACGCGCAGGTAAATGCCAAAGATTTCCGTGTCCACGCCAGTGTGGGCAAGGGCATCACAACTCTGGCCGGCGCAAAGTTGTCCATGCACTAGACTGATTGGCCATCCGGGACAAAAAATTCATCCCGGCCGGATCTAAGATCTTCGTGGCTCGACCGGGACTAGCACTGATTCATTGGAGAGGGAAGCAGCCCGTTCGCTTCCCCTCTCCGGGAATAAGCTCAAGTCACTCGATTGACTTAGCTTCGGGAGATAAACGAACGTCCCATGCCCAGACTGAAGAAAGACAAGCCAGAAACTCACCGTACCATGCAGGTGGTCAACCACATCCGCAAACTCATTGAAGACGGCACATTGCAAGCGGGCGACAAAATCCCCCCCGAACGCGAGTTCGCCCAGATGCTCAACATCAGCCGTGCCAGCCTGCGCACCGGCATCGGCTACCTGGCCGCCATGGGCGTCATGAAGGTGCGCCATGGCGTCGGCACTTTCGTCGCTGACGGCCCGCCGGAACTCGGCAAGTCTTCTTTTGATTTCATGGGCGCGCTCTACGGCTTCCAGCCATGGCAAATGTTCGAGGCCCGCCTCATTCTCGAAAGCCACATGGCTGCCCTCGCGGCGGAACGCGGCAAAGAGGAACATCACAGCGCCCTGGCTGAAGAAGTCACCGAGATGTACGCCACCTTCGACAAGCCCGCCGAGTACCTGATTCACGACATCGCCTTCCATCGCACCATCGCCCGCGCCTCCGGCAATCCGATTCTTGCGGCGCTCATGGAAACTATCACCTCGGCACTGTACGACAAACGGCGCAAAACCGCCGAACGATCACGCGATCTGCGCGAATCCGCCGAACTCCACCGCGAAATTTACAAGGCAATCCGAGCTCGCAAGCCGGAAGAGGCAAGCCGCCTCATGGAAAAGCACCTGAAGATGGCTGAAGCCGCTCAAGGCATGGAAGACCAGCAGGTGTCCCCTCGAAAGAAGACGCCGCCCGCGGAACAGCGCACGCCAGCATGAGGCTGCATTCCTGCAGGAATACCCCGAACGCACGGCTTTTCCGTTGAGAAAGACCGCGCTTCCAGAACCTGCGCCCGACATACCGAAAGAATCTCGGCTCCAGAGCTGCCCCGCCTGCCCTGATCCCGGCGTCCCAGCCATGGGAAGGCCCGCATTCTCTGTCCGGCTTGTGGCAACTTCTTGACATCCTCGCGCACGTACCAGATAGACTGGATCGGTACAGTGGTTAGACCAATGTCAAGAACATTTCTCCTGATGGTGTAGGGCAGCGAGAAAAACTCAGCGAGGCTGCTTCACCCAAAAACCGCCAAGCCTGCAAAATTTCGCCCCTCAACAGAATCAGGGGAAACGCTCAAGGAGCCAGTCTGCATGTTCCCGTCCCTCCCGCGCCGCGCTTTCGCTGCGCCTGCGCTTCTTCTCCTCGCCTCTTCCGCCACCTTCTGCATGGGCCAGGATACCCGCCACGTGGTCGAACCTCACTACCCTCCCGTCTGCGTTCAGCTCAAGGCCAAACTCTCCGCCCCGCAAGGCAGGCTCACCACTGCCGAAGAGCGCATGGAAGACACCGCCCGCATTCAGCAGGCCATCGATCACTGCGCTTCTGGTCACTCCGTTGAACTCAGCTCCGCCGGAGGCAACCACGTCTTCCTCACAGGCCCCATTCATCTGCGCCCAGGCGTCACCCTTCTTGTTGACAGCGGCACGGCCCTCTATGGCTCACGCAATCCCCGCGACTACGACCTCTATCCGGGCAGCTGCGGCGTCGTCGACAAGCGCGGTCACGGCTGCAAGCCGCTTATCACCGCCGATCACGCTCCCGACGCCGGCATCATGGGAAAAGGCGTCATCGACGGTCGCGGCGGCGCAACCCTGCTTGGCCAGAAGGCCACCTGGTGGGATCTCGCCCACACCGCCAAGATCAAAGACCTCAACCAGAGCTGCCCGCGCATGGTGGTTGTCAACCGTTCCAATAACTTCACGCTCTATCGCATCACACTTCGTAATTCTCCCAACTTCCACGTGCTCATCGAGCACACTGACGGCTTCACCGCCTGGGGCGTCCATATCAACACTCCCGGCACGGCACGCAATACGGACGGCATCGATCCCGGCTCCTCCACAAATGTAACTATCACGCGGTCTTATATTCACGACGGCGATGACGACGTAGCCATCAAGGCCGGAACCGCCGGCCCCGCATCGCACATGACCATCTCCGACGATCACTTCTACACTGGCCACGGCATGTCCATCGGCAGCGAAACCAACGGCGGTGTCAGTGATATCCTCGTCCGCAACCTCACGCTCGACGGCACCACCAACGGCATCCGCATCAAGTCCGATCTCAGCCGCGGCGGACTCGTCCACAACATCACCTACGAAAACGTCTGCATGCGCAACGTCAGATACCCGCTCCTGCTCACGCCCCACTATGCGCGCAAAACCGGCGATCTCATCCCCTGGTATCGCGACATCACGCTGCGCAACATCCACATCCTTACCCCGGGCCGTTACATCCTCGTCGGGCAGGACGCGCAGCACCCGCTCGGCATAGCCCTCGACAATGTCTGGGCGGACGGTCTCGGCGACTCCAAAATGGATGCGCAGTATGCCAACTTCATCGTCGGCCCGGCCATTGGCAACCTCACCCCGAGCGGCTTTGATGTCACCATAAAGCAGGTCACCGGAAGCAAACGCGGCGCTCCCATCAACTGTGCCGGACACTTCCCCCCATTCCCCGTCAACACCTCCGTCCCTGAATCCGCAGGCGTCATTCCCAGCAAGGACCATGCGCTTTACGTCTCGCTCGACAGCACTGCCGAGTACCACTCCATCCAGAGCGCGGTGGATGCGGCGCCTGACACCGGCGCAACCATCCGCATAGCTCCCGGCACCTATCGCGGCGCAGTCGTCATCCACAAGCCAAACATCCGCCTCGTCGGCGACGGAGCCACGCCCGCTCAAACCGTCATCGTCGATGACCGCTCCGCCGGAACGGCCGGTGGAACCCTCCTCTCGGCTACCGTCACCGTCACCGGCAAAAACTTCTTTGCCGAAAACATCACCTTCGCCAATGACTGGAACCGCGCCCACAAGCAGGTATCGGAAGGCTCGCAGGCTCTCGCACTGTCCCTTTCGGGCGATCAGGCAGTCCTCTCGCACGTCCGCATCCTCGGCAATCAGGACACGCTCTATGCCGGCAGCAAGAATTGCCATCCCGACGGCAAATCCTGCAGGCCGGCCCGCCAATTCTTCTCCCATTGCTACATCGCCGGCAACGTTGACTTCATCTTCGGCGACGGCAAGGCCTATTTCGATCACTGCACCATCCACAGCACTCCGCACTCTGAGGGCTTCATCACTGCGCAGGCCAAGCACTACCCCACGGAAGACTCCGCCTTCGTCTTCCACGACTGTCGCCTCACGGCCGATCCCGGTGTGAAGAACGTCTACCTTGGCCGGCCCTGGCGCCCCTACGCGACCGTCGTCTACCTTCACACCTGGATGGGCCCGCAAATCGCCCCCGCCGGATGGCGCGAATGGCATCCTGGACAGACCCACAGCCTCAACACTGCATTCTTCGCCGAATATGATTCCGCCGGCCCCGGAACCCATCCCCGCCAGCGCGAACCACACTCGCACCAGATCAAATGGGCTCAGGCGAAAAAATTCACCATCCCAGACTTCTTCCCTGCCTGGAATGCGGAGAAGACGCTCCAACATGACAAGCGGTCTACCTCTGAGGTCCGTTGAGAGTAATCGCTTAACCACTCTGAGGTCACACCTCTGCGCCTTCCCAGTGTGACATTTTCCCCTTCCGGCCAGCTTCCTATGGCCGGGCATTTCTTTGCTCTCATTTCGCCAAAAATCCAAAGTTTCCACAAAATAACACCCATCCCGCCTTTTGCAGAATGATTCTCTTGACAGCCGTCACGTGGAAGGAGCACACTCCTGTCCGTGCTTGTAGTGGTCGTACCACCAGGCAACTTGAACAACTTAGAGGCATACGCACGGCGCTCGCCGCTGTGCAATCTTGAGCAAAGCTCTATCTGCTCCAGAAAAGGAAAGAGTATCTATGTCGAGGCTGAAACTGTGTTGCAACACCAAATTCGGGCCGGGGAGTGCAATTCACCCGCCCTCTGAAAGTCGATCGATTGGATGGCGGCGAGTTCTGCTCGCCTTCTGCATGGTCTTCGCCATTGCGCTGTTCCTGCAGCCGCAACAATCTATGGCGCAGGAATCTCGCGGTACCATCTCTGGTACCGTCACTGACCCAACCGGCGCAGCCATCCCTGGAGCCCAGGTCACAGCGACCGAGGTGAACTCAGGAACCGTATCAAAAACCACTTCCAACGGAGCTGGGCAATACGTCCTGCCATTCCTTCTCCCCGGAGACTACTCGATCACTATCGAAAAGGAAGGCTTCAAAAAAATCGTGCGCAGTGGCATCGCTCTCAATTCCACTGCGCACCTCGTCATCGACATGACGCTCCAGCTCGGCAGCGCGCAACAGACCGTAATTGTCACCGCCGCGGCTCCGCTGCTCAATACCGCCAGCGCCTCGGTCGGCCAGACCATCACCACCAACGAGGTCGCGAGTCTCCCGCTCAATGGCCGCACCCCGATGATGCTCTCCGAACTCGCCATCGGTGTACTGCCCACTGGACAGCCTTCGCAGGTGCACCCGTTTGACAACAACGGCGCCGCCGCCTGGAGCATCGCAGGCACGCCCTCCCAGACCAGCGAAATCCTCATGGATGGCGCCCCCGACGAGCTCTGGAATTACACCCTCGCCTACAGCCCTCCGCAGAGCACCGTCAAGCAGGTCAGCGTCCAGGCCTTTGACACTGATGCCGCCTTCGGCCACACCCAGGCCGGCGTCATCAATCAGGTCCTCAAGTCCGGCGGCAACAACATACACGGCTCACTGTACGAGTACGGCCAGGTTTCGGCCCTCGATGCCAACAGCTACTTCAACAATCAGGCGGGAAAGCCCATCGCGGTGACGCATTTTAACCAGTACGGCCTCGAGGCCTCCGGTCCGGTTTGGATCCCTCACGTCTTCGACGGCCGCAACAAGCTCTTCTGGATGTTCGCCTGGGAGGGCCTGCAGGACTCTCAGCCAAACACCAACATTGCTACCGTGCCTACCACCGCCGAGCGCACCGGCGACTTCTCCGCTCTTTTGCCCGTCGGCTGCCCGGACGGATACCAGAACGGCAACAGCGCCATCTGCGCTAACGGCAACCCGAACCCCTATCAGCTCTACAACCCCTACTCCGCGACCGACGTCAACGGAAAAATCGTTCGTACACCGATCCAGAACAACGTCCTGGCCAATGCCGGCCTTCAGGTCAATCCCATCGCTGCGAATTATTTGAAGTACTATCCGCAGTCCAACACCACCGGCGGGCCTGACGGTTTCCAGAACTTCATCAGCAGCGTTCCAAGTATCGACGACTACAACAACTTCCTCGGCCGTCTTGACTTCAACATCGGCGCCGCAACCCACGTCTTCTTCGACTTCCGGCACAACCTCCGCACCCAGTCGAAAAACAACTACTTCAACGACGCAGCCACCGGGGAATCGCTGAACCGCTCCAACTGGGGCAGCACGCTCGATGCCGTGCACACGTTTAATGCCAGTACGGTTCTCGATGTCCGCTTCAACTGGACCTACTTCTTGCAGGCCGAAGGCGAACCCAGCGACGGCATGAGCCCCAGCACGCTCGGCTTTCCCTCGCTGCTTGCCCAGAACTCTGAGCACCTGCAGATGCCCTTCATCGAGTTCGGCAGCTGCGGCAGCCAGACCAGCTACCAGTGTCTGGGAGGCTCGGCTTATTCGCGCTTTCCGTCGAACTCCTATCAGCTCTTCGCTGAGCTCATGAAGACCATCGGCAACCACAGCCTCAAGTTCGGCGTGGATGCCCGGCAGTACCGCCTCGGAGCTGCGGCTTACAAGTACGCATCCGGCCGCTTCCAGTTCAAGACAAACTGGGTGCAGCAGAGTTCCAGTTCCGCGCCTCCGACCTTTGGCGGCGATCTGGCGTCCTTCCTCATCGGCCTGCCCACCGGCGGCGAGTTCGACAACAACGCAATCAATTCCTTCTACACCTACTACGTCGCCGGATTCGTCCAGGACAACTGGCGCGTCAACAACAACCTGACCCTCAACATGGGTCTCCGCTACGACTTCAACACGCCCTACTACGACAAGCACGGTGCAGTGGTAAACGGCTTTGACACCACAACGCCAAGCCCCATCGCCGCTCAGGCTGAGGCTGCTTACGCGGCAAATCCCATTCCGCAGATCCCTGCCGACCAGTTCAAGGTCAATGGTGGTCTTACCTTCCCCTCATCTCACGATGGCGCCTACTATCAGGGCGATTCAAACTGGCTGAGCCCGCGCTTTGGTTTCGCGTGGACTCCCTCTTGGCTCAACGACAAGACGGTCGTCCGCGGCGGCTTTGGCATGTTCGTCAGCCAGTACACTATCGCCAACCTCGATCCCAACGGCAAGTGGTCGTCAAATCCGATCGTCGACAACGAAGGCTTCAGCGCGAAGACCTCGTTCGTGGCGACCAACAACAATTACGTCTCCCCGTATGCCACCCTGTCCAACCCATTCCCCAACGGCATCAATAAGCCAACCGGATCATCCCTCGGACTTGGAACCTACCTCGGGCAGAGCATCAGCTACCTCGATCCTCACCCGACCAACCCATACTCGCTGCGCTGGAATATCGGCTTCCAGCAGACCATCACCCCGAACACCATGTTCGAAATGGACTACGTCGGGAATCACATGGTCCACATGCCGGTTTCCACGCGGCAACTCAACTACATCCCTCTCCAATACCTGAGCACTGCCACCAGCCGTGACCAGACTGTCATCAATGAACTCTCCAAGACCGTAACAAACCCCTTCCACGACCTCGTTCCGGGCACCTCCCTCAACGGCAAGACCACCTCTGTTGCGCAGTTGGTCTCGCCCTTCCCGCAATTCCCCAACAACGGTGTTACAGAAGACAACCCAACGGTTGGCCAGTCGTTCTTCAATGCGCTCGATGCCCGCATCGAACACCGCATGTCGCACGGCCTCTGGCTCGTCGCCAACTACAGCTGGTCCAAACTCGAGACCCAGGACGTCTACCTCAACCCGACTGACGCCAAACCCAACAAGCACATCTCGCCGTTCGACTTCACCAACCACATCGTCATCGGCGCCACCTACGACCTGCCTATCGGCCGCGGCAAAGCCCTGAACCTCACCAACCGCTGGGCAAATGAGTTCCTTGGCGGCTGGGTCATCAACGGTATCTACACCTGGCAGACCGGCCCGCCGGTTTACTGGACCACCGACATGGTCACCACCGGTCAGCAGATCCAGTTCAACTCGCGCGAAACCGCCAAGGGCGTATCCGCTATCAACCCGGATGCCTTCGTCCTCGGCAGCGCGAACCAGTTCGAATATCACCTTCGCACTTTCCCGCTGACCATCTCAAGCATCCGCTCGAACGGTATTAACAACCTCGACTCCTCTGTGTTGAAGAACTTCCCCATCCACGGCAAGGCTTACTTCCAGCTCCGTTTTGAAACCTTCAACACACTCAACCACCCGATGTTCGGTGGACCGAACGTCGACCCGACGAGCAGCAAGTTCGGCCAGATCACATCTCAGGCCAACACCTCCCGTCAGGTCCAGATCGCCGGCCAAATCATCTTCTAACCACGCACCACCCTCCTCATCCACGGCGCGGAACCAACCGGTTCCGCGCCATTTTTTCTTTGCCGGACCCCTCACTCCTCGGTGACCAAAGCAAACTCGGTCCTGTTTCAAACCGTTTAACTATGTCATTATTTTTGTGGATCTTGGCGCAAGCCCGCGCCCTCCACGCCTTTGGCCTCGCAGCAGAAAATTCGTTGGCGAGCCGCCGTCCAAAGGGGATATCATGGCGTCACCCTCGATGGGCCAGTCCGTGGGCACCGGGTAAACCGCATAGAATATGCAGTGCCCCCGAGTCTGGTGACATGCCGTGACAGACATCGGAAATGAATTTCCAACCAATGCCGTAACCAAATCGAAGTTCATCTCTCTAACCCACACAGACCGCCACGCATGGCGGATCTCGATCACCGGAGGAACATCTATGAAACACTCGATCAAAGCCATGATGCTGAGCGCAGCCGTGACCGGTCTGCTTGGCGCCTCGCCGATGGCGCTGCATGCTTCGCCCGTCTCCTCGGCCACCACCGTCAGCCCCGTCGCCCAGGCCATGCTGGGCATGGCCGCCAAAACCGGCAAAACCAAAATTGAAAAGCACGCATGCAAAGGCCTGAACAACTGTAAGGGCCAGGGTGGCTGCAAGTCCGGCGACAACGGCTGCAAAGGCAAGAACAGCTGCAAGGGCAAGGGTGGTTGCAACACCGAACACCCCATGTAGTTTCCTGCGAGTCTCCTGCCCGCGGGAGACTCGCACCCCTCACCGCTATTCTTGCGAAGCAGATCCCGCACCATGCCAGCCAATCGTTTCAACGGGTACACAAACTACGGCGTAGGCATTGGTCTGCGCGTGCCCCATTACCGGCACATCCTCGAGAGAAAACCGGCCGTCGACTGGTTTGAAATCAT
The DNA here is from genome assembly GCA_021799405.1 of Acidobacteriota bacterium. Next base: position 439 of record JAJZAL010000045.1, on the reverse strand, counting down.
CTCGGAAAACTTCATGGTCGACGGCGGCCGTCCGCTGGCCGTGCTAGACAGCATCCTCGAGCAGTACCACGTCGTGCAGCATGGCGTCTCCATGTACTTCGGCTCCGTGGACCCGCTCAGCCGCGAGCATCTCAGACGCCTTAAAAATCTTGTCCGCCGCACCAACACGCCCTGGCTCTCTGATCATCTCTGCTGGGGCTCCGTCGATGGCCGCTACACGCACGACCTGCTCCCCATGCCCTACACGTGGGAAGCCGTCCATAACACCGCCCAGCGCATCCGCCAGGTCCAGGACTTCCTCGAAATCCCCGTCGTCGTCGAAAACGTCTCCAGTTACGCCTGGAGTGCCCGGCAAAATCTGTACCAGCTGAGATGAGACAAACTGGTATGGAAGGAGCCTGAAATGGGCAAGGCAAGGAAGCATACGCCGGAGCAGATC
>JAJZAL010000276.1 GCA_021799405.1 Acidobacteriota bacterium | reverse complement strand
AACGAAAAGCCATGCTTCGGCGAACAGTATTGCAGCCGCCAACAGGGGCTGGATGTCAGAAAAATATCTTCCCCGGGCGGATCAGGCGAAGTGTTTTTTCTTGACATCCCCTTTTATAGAACCCGCCAGGAAAATGCCTCTTTCACGATCGACGAATTCGTCTCCTCATTCTCGTCGAACAGGAGTAAACTTATCGCGTGAAAGCTCCTGAACCATATCGCCCGTTACAGCAGTCCGTGGCTGTCGCGGCGCCGCGTCCTGTGCTTCAACCGGCTGGCCCGCGCGGTCGGGTGGTCCAGGGAATGTTTCAGGCCAGGCCATTTTCATTTGCTGCTGTCCACCCCGGTACAGTGCAAAGAAAGCCTGCGATCAATCATCGGCCGGGAGTCGATGCCTTCCAGGTCGACCTCAGACCAAAATTTGGCGGATGGCCTCTTCCCCGGGATGTGCAGGCAAAGATGGAAGCCGCGCTGGGTGCGAACTTCTCAGATGTGCGCATTCACGTCGGACCGGAAGCTTCAGCGATCGGCGCGATCGCCTTCACCTGGGGGTCCGACATTCACTTTGCACCCGGGCAATACAATCCGCATACCCCGCACGGCCAGTTTCTCCTCGGTCACGAACTGGCTCATGTGGTGCAACAGCGCGCCGGACGCGTTCCCAACCCGTTTGGCAGCGGAGTCGCCGTCGTTCAGGACCAAATGTTGGAAGCCGAAGCGGATCGACTCGGGCGGATGGCGTCAACGAGTATCGCACCACCCCTTTAGACATGCTCGAATAACGCTAGGTTTGCAGGCGTTGCACTTGGTGTCCACAATGTCTTGCCGCAGAACTCAGCGCATCCTAAACCTAAAAATCAGGCGCGATTGACCTCCCGAGTAGCCGTATGAACATTGAGCAGGTCACCTCCAGCCCCCTCACTGCATCGGCCCAATCATTGGCGAAACATTTTCCGCAAGCGAGACTTGCGTGGCCATCCGAGTGGCTTCGTCCCAGCGGGTATACGGCCCTAATCTCACCACATACCAGACACGCCCTTCTGCATCCGTAAAGAGGCTGGTAGAAGGACTGTAACCTAAACTCTTGAGCGATTGTGTCAGTGCGGCAGCATGGGCCTTCAAACGAAAAGATCCCACCTGCACCTCCAACGGAATCGCATAGGATGCCGAAACAACATCGGCGCCTGCGCCGGCTCCTGAAGCGTTGCCGCTTCCGCCGGTCTCAGCTGCTTGCGTTGCCTGTGTCGTTGAGGCAGCTTGCGACGCCTGGCTCGCACCGGGCGCCGAGGTAGCGGCCTGCGCAAGAGAGCCAGCGCCATTTGGATCTGCGGAGTTGAAGCTCGCTGTCGGCAATCCCTCAGGAACCCCGGGAGCAGGTTTCGCCGTCGCGGTTTGCGCTGGCGCGGATGTATCGGAAGCGCCACCAGCAGCATTCGCGTTTGCCGGAGGTTGCCCTGCGGAGGACACGGGAGCCGCACCCTTTGCTAAAGCTACCTTCTTTGCGAAAGACCCAGGCTTCGTATGCTGGGCAGACGACGCAAGCTGTGCCTGCTCAACCGAAGAAAACTGACTCATCGAATACAGCATGCCCGTGAGCGAGCCTGCGAAAAACAGCAATAGCGCGGCGCCGGCGAGGCAAGTTACAACTCCCGCTGCATGTTTTCGACTGATGGTAATTGTCATTGGTTTGCTCATGGAATTTGCACCGTAGTCTGGCCTGGAACACTAATCTGGATCACTCCGCCCCAGTTGCACATCAGTTTTGAATCGGAGTTCAACGCGGGCATATTTCCAATCAGCACCGTTGGCGACCCCGGCACCCAGGGCGCCGCGGTCACCGGCACACAGGGCATCGGCGTTAAAACGCCGAGCGCCGCTGCTGTCGCCGAAGCCACTGTTGGGTTGGCCAATGAAGAACACATCCCGAACGGCGGAATATTCACAATTGGTTTATTGTCCATAATTGTGGCGGCTGGCGTTCCGGTCAGCGTGCGATTCTCTGGCAGCACCACAAGCGTCGAGGGAGCCACGCCGAAGCTGCACATCATGGTAGCCCCCATACAAACCTGCATGCCCATCCTGTTGCTCCTTTCTGCGATCCTCGCGGCGAAGCTCGGATCTCCATGCATAAAATGCCCAAGTCAGTTGATCTTTACCATCCCGCCTTTAACCGTCAACATGCCGCCCCCGTCTACCGTTTGCGAGGCCGCCGCTTTGTTGGTAAGACTGACTCCCGCATCATTTGTCATGTCCGTCGCGGCCTTGTTCGTCAGGGAAGTTCCGGCATCGTTCGTTAAATCCGTCCCCGACTTATTCGTGAGTGATGTTCCAGCTGTGTTCTTAAAGTCAGTCCCGGATTTGATACTCACCGAACCTCCCGCCTCAATCGTGAGGTTTCCATCCACCTTCAGGGTGAAGTTGCCTGAAACTGTCGAACTGTAATCCGCCTTGTTCGTGTGTGTCTCATTCCCAGTCACATCCAACGTGCGAGTTCCCTTCACCGTAAAGGTCTCGTTATTCAGAACCATCACGGTCATGTCTTTCTGAGCCTGCATAAAAAGCTCTTCGGATCCCGCCTTGTCTTCCAACCGAATTTCGTTGAATCCAGAGCCCCCTGTCGAAGAGTTGGTTTTAATCGTGCTCTTCGTCTGCTCGTCCGGCAATGTATAGGGCACTTGCTGCTGAGCGTTGTACACACAGCCGGTAATCAAGGGTCGATCGGGGTTACCTTCGAGAAAGCTCACCACTACCTCTTGCCCGATGCGCGGAATGAAGATGCTGCCCCACAGATTCCCCGCCCAACCCTGTGCCACCCGCACCCAGCAGGAACTCTTCTCGTCGCTTTGCCCAAGTTGATCCCAATGGAACTGCACCACAACCCGTCCGTAAGCATCGGTCCATATCTCCTCGCCGGATTTGCCCACTACTGTCGCAGTCTGAGTGCCGGCGATGGCAGGACGGGGTGTCTTTATCGGTGGGCGAAAAATCGTGCCCGCGGGAAATGCCGCAAACGAATTTCGGTACACGTCCTGCGTGCCGTGGATGGACAAATTACGCAGCACATAGCCGGCATTCAGATCGGAACGGAAATGATTAGCCAATGTGAATTTGGAGCCCGCGTGAAATGAGCGGCATTGTGTGGAGCCGCGCAGAATCTTCGCCTCAGTCTGAAGCATTGCCAGTCGCCGGCTCACGATCTTCTCCCCATCGCTTTGCGTGGCGTAGATGCCGGGATAGTCATAGATGGAACGAGCTGTTTCACTACCGCTCGCCGTCGCCAGTAACTGGGTGGACGGAATGGTGAAGTTATAATCGTCGGCCTTGTATTCATCCGATGTGACGGATTGGTCGAGCATGCAATCCAAAACCATGTCGTCTGCATCGTACTTCGGCTCTCCGCCCACGAAACGCGCGGATGTCAGCCCAGGGCAGGTCCCCCAGGAATTGCTATCGTCTACCAGTACCAACGTGTGCTTCGATGCGTCATGCTGGAAGTAGTATGCAATGCCCTCTTCCTCCAGCAACCTGCTGACAAATGCAAATGCTGTCTCACGGTATTGCACGCAATACTCGCGAGGAGTAAGTGTCGCGGTCGTCTTATCGGAGAAATCGCTGAATCCCTGGTCCTGAAAGATCTGCTTCACGATTTCCAGACTGGTCTTGTTCTGGAATATCCGACAGTCCGCGCACATCGTTAGCATCCAGAACCAGGGCCTCAGTTCCGCAAAATAAGTCGTAAACAGGTCGTCCCGTCCTCCCTGGGTAAAGCGCGCCACAATCCCGTTCACATATTGAAAATCCCCGATTGAGAGTTCAATCTGCAGCGAAACAGCCTGTCCAACAATCTTGGAAAAGTCGAGTTCCGGATCGGTGGAGTACAGCTCCAGATCGTAACGGAATAGCTCGGAGATACCTTCCTCGCCATGGTAGCTCCGGACCAGCAATTTGTTGTCCCCAAGCGGCGTAGTAATACGGACAGGCAGCGAAGTCTGGATATACTCCGTCATAGCTCTAAATCTCCCGCAACCATGACGCTGCCGGCCACTGAAGCACGCACGGCCTGTTTGCCAGAACCACCCGACTCCAGCCAGAAAATACGACCGAGCTCTGCCCGGCGAACCGTCGAGTCTTCACGTTCTGCGGAAGATGCAATAACTTCGGGTATCTGGTCGGAACGGAGCAATAGTTGAAACCAGAAGTTAACCTCGCTTCCCAGATAGAAACGCGTCAGTTGGCACAGCGGCCTGTAGGCAGGGCGATGGGGCAAGAAACCTTCAAAAGTCTTCAGATCCATCGGTCCAATGCTGATCTTCACACCCACATGCTCATCCCACACCCGCCGTCCCAGCAGCGCCCCATCGCCCAATGCCTGATTGCGCCCACTTTCTTCGCCAATGCAGGTCCATTGATCCTCAGCCAGGTCAAGCCAACCTCCAAGAAACTCATCCACGGAAACTTTAACGCCGAAGTAGTCGGACAGTAGTCTCTGCAATCCATTCGCTGAGTGTGGGTGCTGCGCCAGCAGTCCCGTGTAGTTGAGCAATGCCCGGTCGGGAACAGATGATAGCCCTTTACGAAGCGCCGACGTATCATCCCGGCCGAGACCGACAATGGCATAGAGGTGTTGCGCCATCAGACTCTCGTCCGGCGATCCTGAAGTCAACACGGGATGATGCATCTGATGGATGCGGTACAGCAGCAGAATCAGGCGATGATGAAAAATATCCAGAAAATCACGCAGCGCGCTGGTCCGCGGCCGCAACAGGGACTCGGCATAAGTTGCCGGCAAAGGCCCATGTGCCCCGGCCAAACCTAGAAAATGCACGATCATGGTCGGAAGACCATCTCCGTCCGGAAGCGTCATCTCCGCAAGGTCGCCCGCCGGGAAGTCAAAGCTCATGGACGCGCGAAAGTGCACCGGCAATTCCGGGTAGGCTCTTTCCTTGCCGGTATCATCGAGCAGTGTAAGGACGCGCACAGCCTGATAGAAGTTGAAGCGGCTCCCTTCGGCGAAGAGCCTGTCCCGCACCGAAGCTCCGGATCCCCAGCGCATGTCGACAGGCGGATTTACTGTCGCAGTACTCGTTGGAATTTGTCCGCTTTCACTCATATCAATTCCTGACAACTCGCGAGCGGCGCCCACCGCTTCCATTCGCCCAAAATGTCGCTACGCTTTGCCACCACTTGGGTAAAGGTATTAATGGAACCGTAAAGACCGAGAAAGTGACGGAGTACCAAAGCCATCAGCAGCGCGCTGCTGCCCTTAAATCGCATCGGGTCAAACGAAAACGTAACCTCTGTGCCGCGCCGGAATCCGCGCCAGGCATCAGATCCCACCTGATGTACTATCTTGCGTGTCTGCATCTCACAGACGCCGTCAATCTCCTGCCATGCATAGGCCTGCTCATTGAAGCAGAACAGACGGAGGATTTCCTTGAGCCCATCCAATCCTCTCGCGCTTTCCATTAACGACGCAGAATGGAGCGACAGTGTCGAAATCAACCGCCAGAGAGGCGGCCCATCCAGCCGCGGATACAACGGGTTCGTCGGTTTCGTTACGCAGTTGATCTGCAGCACCGGCGCGCTCTCCTCTATGTTGAGCGGAACCTGGTCTGGCAATTGGCTCGCCAGCCACCGATTGGTACAAAGCGTATGCGCAAACACGGTCTGATCGGATGGGAGCGCCGGCTTAAAGAGGCGATCCACGAAGGACAGATACACGTCTGTTCCGCGCAAGTCACCGCGGTCAGCTTGTACCCGCCGCGCATGCCAAAAGGCCCTGGGCACCTGATCTTCCGCAGCGTAGCGAAATGAGTAGAACGGTTCGTAGGTACGCGTGGGTTCAGCCGGATTGGCAGAGGCGGAGACGCCGGTGATGGAATGGATCTCCGTTGTGGCTTCGCGACGATAATCCGCGACAAGCCGGTATTCCATCTGGTAATGATCGAGCCGTATCGGCTCGCTCGTCTTTGCAAATAGATTAATGATCGGCGTACACCCCAACCTGAAGTTCCGTGCGGAAATCGCCGGCTCTTGCTTAGGCGGCTCGCGTAGCACAAAGAAGAGATCCAGTGTGGATGACGACCCTGTCGTGGCGCCTGCACAATTGCGGCGCCACAGATGATCTACGTCGAAGAATAAAAACTTCTGCTTGAAACTGAAGTACTCCTGCAAAAGCCGATAAGCTGACAACCCATTCGCGGGAGTTGGCAGTACATCTTCATCCGGCGCGAATCCGACATGCTTCAGCGCCTCCATTCCCAGTGAGACAGGTTTGGTTGAAGTCTTGTCGAAAAGCAGCACATCCGTGGTGTTCGCGAACAACATCTCGAAGAGAGTTCCCGTCAACTCCGGCGGCCCGTCGAGGTAGAAACGCAGCCGGGGAAGAAATTCCGGCTTCTTCAGCAGATCTTCTCGTGCTTCCAGGCGAATGTGAAGCAGGGGCTTATTGATGCCCAGGTTTTCATAGCCCGGCTGCTCAAGCGCTCCCAGGGTAACCTTCACC
>JAJZAL010000275.1 GCA_021799405.1 Acidobacteriota bacterium | reverse complement strand
CCGTGCGCGGAGAGATGGTCGGCCATGCGCGGCCCATAGCGGTGGGTCTGCTGCTCTGCGCGGGCGCAGGCATTCTTTCCGCGGTTTTGAATATTGGTTACAGCTCGGCGCAGCCTTTGTTGAGCGCCGCGATGCGGCACGGATACACTTCCTTCGGCGGGTCGAATGTGATCTGGCTGCTGATGCTGACGAGTGGGGCGGTGCCGAACTTGATTTTCTGCGGCTATCTGCTGAGTCGCAATGGAAGCTGGGCGAAATATTGGGCGCCAAAGTGCAGCGTCTTTTACGGATTGACTCTGTTGATGGGGCTTTTGTGGGGTGGCGATATTTTTCTCTACGGATTCGCATCGCCCAAGATCGGCAGGCTCGGTCCAGCCATTGGCTGGCCGCTCAAGCTTATTGCCGGTTTGATGGCGGCGAATGTGGCCGGTTATCTTGCCGGCGAGTGGAAACTGACGCGCGCCAGAGATCGGCGCTGGATGACGCTGGGATTGCTGGTGCTGCTAGCCGCGATCGTCACGTTGGGATGGGCCAGCACGCTGCAGTAAACCCTGAAAGATGCGTTGCATCGCGGCGCCTTCAATGCATGCGTAAATTGGCATTGCACAGTGGCTAAAGCCCGCCATTTTTGCGCACTTTTCCGCCACGACTAAAGTCATGCCCTGTTTCGATGCAAGCTAAGATAATTCGCAAATATTCATCTCACAGAATATGAATCTGATGCAGCCACGAAGCGAGGTTTCCGGTGGAGTAAGCTGGGAGGCGGAGGATTTGCGATGAAGGCGGCTGTCTTTGATTCCGCGTCGAAGGCTGCGGGACGATGGCTTTCGATCGAAGAGATTCCGCGGCCTCAGTTACAGACCGGTGAGGTGCTGCTGAAGGTGATTGCCTGTGGCGTTTGCCGCACTGACCTTCACATCGTTGAAGGTGATCTGCCGCCCATCCACCCGCGCATCATTCCCGGGCATCAGATTGTGGGCGAAGTGGTGGAAGGCGTAACACCGCATCTTCCCATCGGGGCCCTTGCCGGCGTTTCATGGATGGGCGGTGTAGACGGCGATTGCTGGTTCTGCTGCCACGATATGGAGAACCTCTGCGATCACCCGGTGTTTACTGGCTACTCCGTCAACGGCGGCTATGCGGAGTTCGCGGCGATCCGCGCGGATTTCGCACTTCCGTTGCCGGCGGGACTCGACGCAGCCACGGTTGCACCTCTGCTTTGCGCCGGGATGATCGGCTTCCGCAGTCTTCGCGTTGCCGGAGTGCAACGGGGCGAGCGCGTGGGACTCTTCGGCTTTGGAAGCTCGGCATCGCTTGCCATTCGCATTCTTCAGGCATGGGATTGTGAGGTCTACGTTGTCACCCGCGGCGAGGCTCACCGTCGCGCGGCCGAGTTGCGCGGCGCTACCTGGGTGGGCGACGAAGACGCGAAGCCGCCGGTACAACTGGATCGTGCCGTTACTTTTGCTCCCAGCGGGAAGGTGGTTGTTAGCGCTCTGTCTGCTCTGCGCAAGGGCGGAGTCGTCGCCATCAATGCTATCCACCTGGATCAGATGCCCGCCTTTGACTACGACAAGCTGCTCTGGGGCGAACGCCAATTGCGCAGTGTTGCCAATATGACAAGGCAGGATGCGCGCGACTTTCTTGCCCTGGCGCGTGAAATTGATTTCCGCCCGCGCGTGACCACATTTCCTTTGGAGAGTGCCAATCAGGCTCTTGAGGCTGTGAAGCATGAGAGCGCAGACGGCTCGGTCGTGATTGTCGTTTAGCAATCCGTTGCTGCTACGCCAACAGCATGTAGAAGTTCGGGTTATCCTGAAAGCGTAATGACTCCGCTCGATTCGCGTGCCCGACGTGTCGCTGTTTACTGCGGCTCATCCGATGGAAATCACCCCATTTTTCTTGCTGAAGCCGGGGCGCTGGGCGCGGCCATTGCGGCGTCAGGCCTGGAGATGGTTTACGGCGGAGCCTGCGTCGGCCTGATGGGGGCAGTGGCGGATGCGGCTCTGGCCGGAGGCGCGCGCGTTACCGGAGTTTTGCCACAATTGTTGGCGGGTAGGGAGATAGCCCACACCGGGCTGACGGCGCTGGAGATGGTTCCAACCATGCACGAGCGCAAGGCCCGCATGGCAGAGCTTGCCGATGCGTTTGTCGCGCTACCCGGCGGCTACGGCACGCTTGACGAGATGCTTGAGGCAGTTACCTGGGCGCAGTTGGGACTGCATGACAAGCCTTGCATCCTGATCAATACGGCAGGGTATTGGGATGGGCTGCTGGCCTTTCTGGATTCAACGGTGGCAGCCGGTTTTCTGAATGCAAAGAATCGGAAACTGCTGCGGGTGGTTGCCACGGCCGCTCAGGCGATTGATCTCGTTGTAGTCCGGCCGTGAGGCCATGGGACTTACTTCCGGTCAAATGCGGGCTGTATGATTGCTGCTATGCCTGAGAAACTTCGCTGGGGCGTACTCAGCACCGCCAACATAGGATTAAAGAAAGTGATTCCCGCCATGCAGCGGGGTCAGCATACGACCGTTGCCGCCATCGCATCCCGCAATCTGGCCAAGGCGCGCCAGGCAGCGGAAGCTCTGAAAATTCCAACCGCCTACGGATCGTATGAAGAATTGCTCGCCGATCCTGACATCGACGCCATTTACAATCCTCTTCCGAACCAGTTTCATGTTCCCTGGACCATCAAGGCAGCCGAGGCCGGCAAACACGTTCTCTGCGAAAAGCCGCTCAGCCTGACTGTGGCGGAAGCGAAGACTCTGCTGGAAGTGCGTGCGCGCACCGGCGTCAAGATCAGCGAAGCCTTCATGATTCGCAGTTTCACACAGTGGCAACGTGTCCGAGAGTTGCTCAGGGAGGGCCGCGTAGGGCAGCTTCGCTCCGTCACGGGATTTTTCAGCTACTTCAATATTGATTCGGCCAACATCCGCAACCAGACCGAGTGCGGCGGGGGCGCCCTCTACGACATCGGCTGTTACCTGATTCATGTATCCCGGTACGGGTTCGAGCAAGAGCCGGCTCGCGTAATTGCATGCATCGACCGCGACCCCAACACACGCATCGACCGGCTCACCTCGGCGCTGCTTGAGTTTCCCGGCGGGCAATCCATCTTTACATGCAGCACCCAGCTGATTCCTTACCAGCGGGTGCAATTTCTCGGAACTCGCGGACGGATTGAAGTTGAAATCCCGTTTAACGCGCCCATCGACCGGCCTACACGCATCTTCATTGACAGCAGCGGCGATTTAACAGGGGCGGGCATCACGACGGAAACCTTCCCTGCCGGCGATCAATACACCTTCCAGGGAGACGCATTCGCTAGGGCGGTTTGGGAAAACACCGAGGTTCCCGTCTCGCTTGAGGATTCCATTGCGAATATGGCGGTAATTGACGCAGTCTTTCGCTCCGCAGCCTCAGGCCGGTGGGAGGTTCCGGAGCCATAAAGTCGATTTATTCTGCCGAAGAGCATTGACCAAACCTGACCTCATCGGCCGGATGTGATAGCAGCGCATTGAGCTACCTTCTTCACCTCTCCGGCTGCTGCCCGGCGCGTGTTTTCTTCTTTTTGGATACGTTAGCTCTCAAAGGCCCCCGAACATACAGCGTGTCTTTGTCGAACCTGCGGGAAAAGTAAGCCATAACCCGCGAATAAAGCAAACGAAAGAAAGGCTAGCTTCATTCGCGGGTCATAACCGTCGTGAACAAGTTACTTCGCAGCAGTTGCTGCAGCAGCCTTCTTTTGCGCGGCCCAGCGGCGCTTGACCGCTTCGGCGATCTTTCTCCGTCCTTCGGGAGTGAGCCGCCTTTTGCTCTTCTTGGGCGTCTTCAGAGCAACCGGCGCAGCTTTTCTTGGCCTGCCGGCCCTCCTTTTTGGCGTAGTTGCGGAACCACCCAATAATGCGCGCACTTGTTGCAGCAGGGCAATCTCACGATCCACAGTTGCCAGAATTTCCGTTATCCCCATACTTCCCTCCAATTAACTGGATGAATGAGCCCAGCGCCCATCTTGCTAACTCTCAATCAAGCGGGCAAATGAGCGGTTGCCTCGCAATACAATAACCGGTTGTGGATTTCTTTGCAAACAAAAAGTGACACATGTCTACAGGCGTAGACGATTCGGGGTGCTGTTATCCCATATATTGGTCTTCGGCGGCCTCAAACTCGTCCGCGCAGAGCACCATGTCTTCTGTCAGGCGCATAACTTTCGCGATTGCAATTTTGGCCCAAAGACTTCGGAGCACGATAAGTTAGGGACGTTCAGATCTTGGATAAGGTTGCAATATATACTTTTCGGGGTTGCCTTTCTGTGACGGCTTTCACGCTGGTAGCCTCGCTGTTCAGCGTCAGCTTTGCAGTGCCAGCTCCGCGCACTCCCGCAGGTCCCGGCATAAATCGTCTATGCGTGCGGGATTGGTATCCCAGGAGAACATAAATCGTGCCGCGCCGCCGATGAAGGTATAAAACTTCCAGCCGCGCTTGCGGATAGAACCGAGAATTCTTTCAGGCGCCGACAAGAACACGGCATTGGCTTCCACCTGCCCCATGATTTGAATGCCGGGAATGGAATCGATTTGTGCCGCGAAGTGTCTCGCGCATCGGTTGGCATGCATGCCATTCCGCAGCCAGGCTCCGCTTTCGAGCATTCCGACCCACGGCGCGGCAAGGAAGCGCATCTTCGAGGCCAACTGTCCGGCCTGCTTGCAGCGGTAGTCGAAATCAGCGGCCAGCTTGCGATCGAAGAACAGTACAGCTTCTCCCACCGGCATTCCATTCTTTGTGCCTCCGAAGCAGAGAACATCTACGCCGCTCTTCCACGTGATTTCCGCCGGTGTGCAACCCAGGCTTGCGCAGGCATTGGCAAAGCGCGCGCCGTCCATGTGGAGATATAACCCGTGAGTTTTGCACTCATCGGCAATGGCGCACAATTCCGCAATGGTATAGACGTGCCCCGTTTCGGTTGGTTGGGTAATAGTTACCACGCGCGGCTTCGGATAGTGAATATCCTGGCGCTTGGTGGCTAACTCGCGGATCGATGCCGGCTTAAGTTTCCCATCTGTGCTGGGCGCCACCAGGAGTTTTGAGCCATTGGAGAAAAACTCCGGCGCGCCGCACTCGTCGGTTTCCACGTGGGACTGGTCGCAGCAGATAACACCGTGGTAAGACTGGCACAGTGAGGCCAGAGCAAGCGAATTGGCGGCGGTGCCATTGAAAACAAAGTAGACTTCGCAGTCCCTTTCAAAGAGACCGCGAAATGCATCCGAGGCCTTCTCCGTCCACGGATCGTCTCCGTAGGCAGTAACATGCCCGTGATTCGCGGCTTCGATGGCATGCCACGCCTCCGGGCAGATTCCAGCGTAGTTATCGCTTGCAAACTGTTGAAGCAGGTCTTTCCCGTCGATCTCGGTCATTGCATCTTCCTTTTATCAAAATAGCAGTGGACAGTGACACAAATAGAAGACGATAGCAGCCGGCACTACCGGCTGCAGAGTGAACTCACAGTTTGCCACAGATATCTGCCTGTGATGCTTCTGCCGTCACTTCGGCGAGTTGGATCGGCCGCCTCCGGTTCAAAATGTGAGTTCAATTTTTCCGGCTTTTGGCGAGGTATCGGAACAGGTATTCTTTCGTCTGCCTGGCAAGTGTCTCCATGCTGAAGATTTACAGCCGGAGGGCTGGGGCCGCTTCAGCGGCGTACCATATAGAAGGGGGCGCGGCCGGGAAATTTCCCCGGAAACGGGCGCTTTCTTATCGGGAGCAGGCACAAGTGAAGGAAACTGAAATCAGAAAGGTCGAGCTGTTCGACACAAGTCTGCGCGACGGTCTGCAACAGCCGAATCTCGAAATTTCTGTGCCGGACGCGGTTGGCTTTTTGCAGCGCATGGCGGCTTTCGGGGTCCGCTATGCCGAGATTGGCTTTGCCGGAGCGAACCAGTTTGTAGAGAAACTCACGGCCGCATTGTCTTCGGTGGAGACGGGATCGATGAAGCTGGCGCTCTTTGGCAGAAGCCGCGGCCGCGGCGCCAAGGTCGCAGACTGGCCCGACGTGCGCTTCATTCTTGCCAACAAAGAGCGTATTCCAGTTGCGGTGGTTGTGGTTAAATCGCGGCTTTTGGATATCACGAGGTCTTTGGAGACGACTCCGGAAGAAAACCTCCTGATGGCCTACGAGACCATCGCGTTTCTGCACGACCACGGCCTGGAAGTGCTGGTGGATCTGGAACACGCCATGGACGCAGCCTGCGGCCGCCGCGAAAACGGCCTAGCCTGGGACGCTGAGGAAGGCAAGCGCAGCCTGGACTACTTCCATCGCCTGACCGAACAATGTGCCCGCCAGAAGGTAAGCCGGATTGTTGTCTGCGACACTACCGGCGGAGCGAGTCCCGAGGAAGTTGCGCATGTGATCGGTGGTTTGAAGCGGGATTTCCCCGAGGCCAGCTTTGGATTTCACGGCCATACGGATCGGGGTCTGGGAGTCGCGAATACCAGGGCCGCCATCCTGGCCGGGGCCG
>JAJZAL010000003.1 GCA_021799405.1 Acidobacteriota bacterium | reverse complement strand
CACACGCCTTCGCCGCAAGCGTCACTCTCTGTCGAACACCCGCGCCACCGCCCATGCTTCTCATTGAAATGCCTTAAGATAGATGGCAGTTCTAACGATTTCTTGCGGTCTCCCAAGCGCTTTTCATGCCCGAATCCAACAAGTTCTACCTCACCACGCCGATCTACTACGTCAACGCGCGCCCGCACATCGGCACGTCCTACACCACGCTCGTCGCCGACACCATCGCCCGCCGCAAGCGCGCCCTCGGCATTGACACCTGGTTCCTCACCGGCACCGACGAGCACGGTCAGAAGATCGAGCGCTCTGCACGCCTCGCCAACTGCACCCCGCAGGAATTCACCGACGGCGTCTCCGCGCAATTCCGCTCGCTCTGGGACCGCATGGGCCTCACCTACGACGACTACATCCGCACCACCGAGCCGCGCCACAAGCAGGCCGTCCAGCGCCTCTTCTCGCTGCTCAAAGACCGCGGCTACATTTACAAGGGCACGTACACCGGCCAGTACTGCGTATCCGACGAGGCCTACGTCGAAGGCCCTCCCGGAACGCCCTGCCCCGACTGCGGACGCATCACCGAAACCGTCAGCGAAGAAAACTACTTCTTCAAACTCTCGGCCTTCGAGCGCAAACTCCTCGAGCACTACGAAGCCCACCCCGACTTCATCCAGCCGGAAACCCGCCGCAACGAAGTTCTCTCCTTCGTCCGCAGCGGACTCAAAGATCTCTCCATCTCGCGCACCAGCTTCAACTGGGGCATTCCCGTACCCGGCGACGAAAAGCACGTCATCTACGTCTGGATGGACGCCCTCGCCAACTACATCACCGCCCTCGGCTGGGAAAGCGACGACCCCGCCGCCCGCGCCCGCTTTGAGAAATTCTGGCCCGCCAACCTCCACATCATCGGCAAGGAAATCTCCCGCTTCCACTGCGTCTACTGGCCCGCATTCCTGCTCGGCGCCGGCCTGCCATTGCCCAGGAGCGTCGTCGCTCACGGCTGGCTGCTTTTCGAGCAGAACAAGATGTCCAAATCCCGCGGCAACATCGTCCGCGCAGAGACCATCCTCGACGTCTTCGGCGCCATGAAGCCCGATCTCCCCGCCGCCGACCAGAGCCGCTTTGGCGCCGACGTCCTCCGCTACTTCCTCCTGCGCGAAGTCGTCTTCGGACAGGACGGCAGCTTCAGCTTCGACGCCCTCGTCCAGCGCTACAACGCCGACCTCGCCAACGGCTACGGCAACCTCGTCAGCCGAACCCTAAACATGATCCAAAAGCGGGACGGAGAAATTCCCCAAGGGACGGTAGCGGCGTTAGATCCGAACTTTCAAGACAAAGACGTACTTCCCTATAGCCGCATTCGATCCATCGTCGAAGATGTCTCGCAAAACTTCGAAGCACTAAACTTCTCCATCGCACTATCCGGGATCGGATCCCTTATTTCGCTAGTCGATGGCTACATCACGCAATATGCGCCTTGGAAGTTAGTTAACTCGCCTGATCCAGCCGATCAGCATAGAGCCAACACCATCCTGTATTCCGCCGCCGAAGCCATCCGTATCATCACCGCCCTCGTCTACCCCGTCATGCCCTGGGCCGCCGCACAGGTCTGGTCCCAGCTCGGCTTGGGCGACATCGAATCCGCCGCCCAGAACGGCCAACTCAAGAACCTCCTGTGGGGCGGCCTCAAGCCCGGCACAAAGCTCGGCACGCTAGGCCCCATCTTTCCACGCGCAGAAAAGGACGCAGTCACCCGTATGCAGGAAATCGAACAGAACAACGCCGCCTCGCAGCCGACACCCGAACAGAACGCCCCCCAACCTGAGCAGACCCCCAAGCAGGCTGCGCCTGCTGCCCCCGAAACCTCTTCGGCGAAAGGCGCGTCACCCGCGCCCGCGGCCACGGCTGCCGCAACCCTTCCAGTCCCCGAGCAGCATCACTCGCGGCTCCGCGCCGCCATCGAGGCCCTCGCCGTCGCCATGGCCGAATCCACCAGTGAATCCTCCCTGATCGCCGCCTTTGAGCAGGCCATCGGCCTCACCGTCCAGGAGTCCCTCAGCGGCAAACCCCGCACTCCGGCGCAGCCCGCCGCAGCAGGTGCGCCCGCTCCTGCCTCTGACAAAATCTCCATCGACGACTTCGCCAAGGTTGAGCTCCGCGTCGGCCAAGTCAACGTCGCTGAACGCGTCCCCAAGGCCGACAAGCTCCTCCGCCTGGAAGTTGACCTCGGCACCGAAACCCGCCAGATCCTCGCTGGCATCGCCCAGTCCTACGAGCCGGAATCCCTCATTGGCCGCAAGATCGTCATCGTCGCCAACCTTGCACCCCGCAAGATGCGCGGCCTCGAATCTAACGGCATGCTTCTCGCCGCCACCAACGAGGAAGGCAGAGCCATCCTCGCCACCTTCGCCGAAGAGGTCCAGCCCGGCGCTCGCCTCAAATGATCGACTCCCACGCCCATCTCGACAGTGCGCGTTACGACGACGACCGCGACGCCATGCTCGCCCGTGCGTATGAAGCAGGCGTACGTGGCATCCTTTCCATCGGCATCGGCGACGGACCCGCCACCATGCACCGCGCAGCCAACCTCGCCCGCGACTACTCTGGCCGCCCCAACGCACCGCGCATTTGGGCCAGCGCCGGCATCCATCCCCACGAAGCCCAGGACGCCACCGAAGAAGCACTCGCCAGCCTCGATGCCCTGCTCCAGCGCCCTGAAGTCATCGCCTGCGGCGAAATTGGCCTCGACTACTACTACGACCACTCCCCGCGCGATACCCAGAAGTCAGCCTTCTCGCGCCAGATGGCTCTCGCCGCCCGCCACAAAAAACCCATCATCATCCACTGCCGCCCGTCAGACAACAGCGCCAACGCCTGGGACGATACCCTCGCCATACTTGAATCTGATTGGGCGCCCACCGGCCTCGGCGGCATCCTCCACTGCTTCACCGGCGACTGGGACCATGCCCGCCGCGCCCTCGACATCGGCTTCCTCATTTCCTTCGCCGGTAACATCACCTTCCCACGCAATCAGCCCCTGCGCGAAGTCGCCACCCTGGTGCCTCCCGACCGTCTGCTCATCGAAACGGACTGCCCATTCCTCGCGCCCGTCCCCTATCGGGGTAAGCGCAACGAGCCCGCCTGGGTCAAAGAGGTCGCCGTGACCCTTGGTGACCTGCTTGAGATCACCCCGGAACAGGTCGCTTTGCGTACCACTCAAAACTTTCAGTCGTTTTTCGGCCTGACGGCGAGCACCCCGTAGCCACGTCACATTCTCGGTTGGCAAGAAAGCATTTAATCTACTAGAGAGTAATTTTTCTATGGCTGCCGACAATAGTTTTGACATCGTAAGCAAACTCGATCTTCAGGAAGTCCGCAACGCGGTCGACCAGGCCCTCAAAGAGATCCACACCCGCTTCGATCTCAAGGACTCCAAGTCCGACATCACCATCGAAGGCGCTGAGGCCATCCAGCTCGCCTCCTCTGACGAGTACAAGCTCGACGCCGTCAAGCAGATCCTGCAACAGAAAATGGTCAAGCGCGGTCTCTCGCTCAAGTCCCTCACCTGGGGCAAAATCGAGCCCGCCGCCGGCTCCAGCGTCCGCCAGAAGGTCACCCTCCAGCAGGGCATCCCGACCGAAAAGGCAAAAGAGATGGTAAGGCTCATCAAGGACTCAAAAAAGAAGGCTCAGGCGTCGATTCAGGGCGATACCGTGAGGGTTTCCGGCAAAGATCGCGATACTCTACAGGAGATCATTGCCATGCTGCGCAACCACGACTTCGGCATCGATATGCAATTTACCAACTACAGGTCCAACTAGCGCCTCAGATGAACGGAGCACGAGTGAGCACACCCACCATAGCAACGGCCAAAGAGATCTTCGATCTGCTCCACGACGATCTCCTCGAAATCGAGCGCGAGTTCGAGTCCGCTGCTGTCTCCTCCGTACGCGCCATCACCGACATTGCCGAATACCTCCGCGAAGGTGGCGGCAAGCGCATCCGCCCATCCCTGCTCCTGCTCTCCGCCCGCAGCCAGGGCTACGCGGGCAACGGAGCCACCCGGCTCGGCGCCGTCGTTGAAATGGTCCACACCGCCACCCTGGTGCATGACGACATCATCGATGCTGCAGACATTCGTCGTGGTCGCCCCTCGCCCAACACCACCTGGGGCAACCCCAAGTGCGTCCTCGCCGGCGACTGGCTTTACATGCAGGCCTTCCGCGTCGCCCTGGAAGAGCGCAACTTCCGCGTCCTCGACCTGCTCATCTCCCTCACCCAGCAAATGGTCGAGGGAGAAATGATCCAGCTCGAAACCCTCGGTCGCCAGGTCACCACCAAGGAATATCACGACCTCATTTACCGCAAGACAGCTTGCCTCTTTGAGGTTTCCATGCGGCTCGGCGCGGTCCTTGCCGGAGCCTCATCGACAGAGGAAGAAAACATGGGCGAGTACGGCCGCAATCTTGGCCTCGCCTTCCAGATCGTCGATGACGTTCTCGACCTCACCGCCACAGAGGAAGTCCTGGGCAAGCCAGTCGCTAGCGACCTCCGCGAGGGCAAAGCCACTATCGCCGTGATTCATGCTCTCGAAAACGGCACCCAGACCGAGCGTGACGCCATCCTCACGGTGCTTCGTGACAAGAGCTTCGGCCGCGTCTCGCATGATCAGATTCTCGCTGCTCTCCTGCGAAACGGCTCCGTCGATTACGCCATGAATAAGGCCTACGACTACGCCGAAACCGCGCGCCTCGCCATCGCCGACTTTCCCGACTCAGACTACAAACGCGCCCTGCTCTGGGTCCCCGACTTCGTCGTCGCCCGCGATAAGTAGCCGCCTACGGCGACATCTCCGTTGCCGTCACCTGATTCGCCGTCCGGGTAAATCCAAACTTCAGCAGCCACACGCTCCTCACCGCGCGCCCGTTCACCTGCGCCGGATTAAACTCCCACGCCTTGGCAGCCTTCATCGCCGCATTCGCAAAATACCGGCTCGGCCCATATTGGGCATACACGGCATCCGCAACATTCCCGTTCGAATCGACCGTCACCTGCACGTCTACCCGCACTGTTCCGCGAATCGTTGCGCTCGCGCTGGGCAGCACCTCGGGAGGAACGCGTTTTACAACCGTGCCCTTCACCGTCACCGGCTCCGTCGGCGGCGGCTCATTCGCCCCCTCCCGCACCGCGAGCCCGGGATTTTCACTCGCCAGGCTTTTCCCATTCGGATGCGGCCGCAAATACCACGCAACCGCCATTACCGTCACCAAACCTAGAATCCCCACCACTCGAATCCAGGTCTTCGATCTCGGTGATGCCTGCTCCGATACACTCCCTGAAACACTCGCGGCAACTACTGGCTCCACAACTTCAGCGTCGATTGGCCCCGAATCTGCCTCAGTAATACCCTTCGCTGCAACTGCTTCCTCAGGCTTCAGCTGCAACCGAATCTCACGCAGCGTGCACCTTTCTGCCGGATCAATTCGCAGGCACATCTTGGCAATCCCGGCAAACGGCTCTGGCATTTCCTTCGGAACAGTAGGTTCGCCATGCTCCTTGCGATCCCATTCCGGCCGCCTCTGTGTCAGCATTTCCACCAGCGTCACGCCCAGCGACCAGATGTCCGCCGCCGGACTCACTTTGCCAAGCGCCAAATCCAGTGCATCATATGCTCGCGCGTCAAACGCTCGACTGCCGGCCCCAGCCCGCAAAAGATGATCCACGGAAAGCTTCAACTGGTCTTTCACCGCCATAACCTTCGACGGTTTCAAACGCCCGTGCACAAAGCCCTTGCCATGCAAATACTCCAGAGCTTCCACCAGAGACTCGAGCACCGTATGTGCTTCGTCCGGCGTCAGAGCGCGCTCCGGCAAAATATCCGCAAGCACCTCTTCACCGTACTCCGTCACAACATAGGCAAATTCTGACCCGTCGATCTGACATCGCCCATATTCGTACAGTCGCAACAAGAGCGGATGCTGCAGTGTCTGCGCGGCCCGCCACCCCGCCACGCGGTTATCGGCATCTGCGGCCTCTGCCGGTATCAGCTTGATCACGGCTCGTTCCGTTGGTAAACCCTGCCGTTCCGTCAGGAAAACACCACATCCTTCACACCCACCGAGCCATTCCAGAAGGGGGAACTTTCCATCGACGACGCGGCCGGCCCAGTTCCTGCAAATAGGCACAGTCGTCATAATCCCTCTTATTGTAGTAAGCAAAACATTCTTTCAACCAGTTTGCCGCTGCACTCGCACCCAAACATCCCATCGCACCCATCTCACGAGCCACCCACCCCCGCGCCACGCTACTCCAGACAGCGGCACGCAACTTCCCTGCCACGCACCCTGCTCTCTGTGGTAATCTCACCTGTTTCCTATGTCTTCCGCCACCCGCACCACTCCGATCCGCGTTCTCGTCGCTAAGCCTGGCCTCGACGGCCATGACCGCGGCGCAAAAGTCATCGCTCGCGCCCTCCGGGATGCCGGTATGGAAGTCATCTACACAGGCCTCCGCCAGACACCCGAAATGATCGTCAACGCCGCTATTCAGGAAGATGTGGACTGCATTGGCCTGAGCATCCTCTCCGGTGCGCACAATGCCATCGTCCCACGCGTCACCGAACTCCTCCGCGAACGCGGTGCCGATGACATTCTCGTCGTAGTCGGTGGCACCATCCCCGACCAGGACATCGAATTCCTCAAGTCCAAAGGCGTCGCCGCCATCTTCGGCCCTGGCACACTGCTCGACACTACCGTCCAGTTCATCCGCGAACACGTCAAGCCGCGCAGCCTCACCGCCTGACCTCCGCCTCACTGCGATTCACACTTCGGGAGTATCTTGGTGATGCAGCCCGGACGACCAGCGTTCAGACCGCATCCGTATTCATTGGCAGCGCCGGAGGCTAACAATGAAGAGCAAACGAATCTGGATTATCCTTGCAGCCATAGTATGCGTTGTGCTGATTGGCGCCTTTGTTATCGATCACTTCCTCGATGCTGACACTTATCGCGGAAACATTGAAGCGGCTCTCTCACAATCGCTCGACCGTCAGGTCCAGCTTGGCCACCTCAGCTTTTCCATCTTCACCGGCAGCCTTGAAGCTTCTTCGCTCTCCGTCGCCGACGACCCATCCTTCAGTCGGAACCCATTCCTCACCGCCAAGGACATCCTCATTGGCGTCAAAATCTGGCCGCTCGTCTTCAACCACCAACTGCACATCACCGGAATTACCATTGATCAACCCTCCATCACGCTCCTGCGTCGCGCTGACGGAACCTGGAACTACTCGAGCCTCGGAAACTCCAGCCATCGAGGCCCAGCTCCAATAACATCTGCGAGTTCCGCCGGCAACTCATCGGCCAAAAAATCGAGGAGCCCCTCATCGGCAAACAGTAATCTGCTTCCCAACCTCACCGTCAGCGAACTCGCCATCAAGAACGGAACTATCACCATCGGTAATCTTCCAGCCACTGGCGCGCCCCACGTCTACAGCCATGTCAACGTCACGGCCAACCATTTCTCCTTCGCCAGCGCCTTTCCATTCAACATCGGCGCAGATCTGCCCGGTACCGGCTCCATGAACATCCAGGGCCATGCTGGCCCCATCAATCCCACCAATGCCGCCGCCACGCCCCTCACCGCTAAAGTCACTTTCAAAGAAGCCGACCTCGCCAAGGAATTCCTCGCCTCCAGCCAGGGCATCTCCGGCATCGCTAACCTCGACGCCAACATTGTCTCGAACGGCCAGACGGCCAATCTGAACGGAACCCTGCACGTAACAAAACTCAAGCTGGCGAAAGACGGTACGCCTTCCTCCCAGCCCGTCGACATCGGCTTTACCGTCGCGCAAAATCTCCAGTCCCTCTCCGGCACGATCCAAAAAGCTGACCTCACCATCGGCAAAGCCGCAATATCCATCAAGGGCACTTACCAGACGCAGGGCGCCACCACCGTCCTCGACCTCCACGCCACCGGCCGGAGCATGCCCATTGACTCCCTCGTTGCATTCCTGCCGTCACTTGGCATCCAACTGCCGCCCGGCTCGAAGCTTCAAGGCGGTACACTCACCACCGCACTCAACATCACGGGCTCAGCCGCAACCCCTGTCATTGCTGGCCCAGTTCAGATTTCTAACACTCGCCTCGCCGGTTTCAACCTTGGTCAGAAACTCTCCACTATCAGCGCCCTCACCGGTGCCAACACCGGCTCGGATACCACCATCCAGCTACTGAGCACGAACCTCACCTATGGCCCCAAAGGTATCCAGACCAGGAACCTCACCGCAATCGTCAGCGGCCTCGGCACGGCCACCGGCAACGGCTCCATCAGCCCGTCCAACGCCCTCAAGTATCAATTGAAGATCAAGCTCGCCAGTTCCGGCCTTGGCGGCTTGGCCCAGCGCGCTGCATCCATGCTCCCCGGCGCATTCGGCGCCAGCATCGGCCAATCCATGAAGAACGGCGTCCCCGTCGCCATTCGCGGCACCACCTCGCACCCCATCTTTACGCCTGATCTTGGCCAGATGTTCGGCGGAAACACCCAGCAACAAACTACCCAGAAGACACCGCAAAAGAAAAATCCCTTGCAGAAAGCCTTGGGAAACATCTTTGGGCCCCAATAGCTGGCACCTCAGGCCTCACGGATTCATCTCTAAAATCTATGGCAGAACGCAATCCCACATCGATTCAGATCGTCCATCCCGATCAATTCGACCCCGGCACCAGGCAAACACCCGGTTCCCACCGCCAGGCCGCCATCTCGGCTGAGGTAGGCGCCTCTTCACAGTTGTGGGGTGGCACATTCCTCGTCGAACCGGCAGCCCGCACCGGCATCCACCACCACGGCGAGCAGGACACCATCGTCTATGTGCTGTCCGGAGAATCACTCGTGAAATGGGGAGAGCGCGGAGAATTTGAGGGGATCGCCCGTGCAGGCGACTTCCTTCACGTTCCGGCCTGGCTTCCACACATGGAAATCAACCCCTCCGCCACTGAGCCCTTCCGCTGGATTGTCGTCCGCAGCACGCCAAATCCCATTGTCGTCAACCTCCCTGACGACTACTGGGGCGCCACAAACCATCCCGCGACCCCTCGCTAGAAAATGCTAGCCCAGCACGCCTTCTGGCGATGACTCATGCATCGTCGCTCGTATCGCATCGGTGTACCGCGCCGGCATCGACTGCTTCTGCATCTGCATGTTTACCACCACATGCACCGTCTCGGCTTCGGCCAGCAACTCCCCCGTCGCTGCCCGCAGCATCCGGTACGCAAACTTGATCACGCTCTGTCGCAGCCCGGTCACGCGCGTCTCGATGACCACCTCATCGTCATACCGCGCGGGGGCCTTGTACCGGCAACTAGCTTCCACTACTGGTAGCATGCAGCCATCCTCGGCCTCCATCATCTTGTAATCAAATCCCAGCTGCCGCAGGAATTCGACCCTGCCAATCTCGCACCACACAAAATAGTTGGAGTAATACACCACACCCATCTGGTCGGTTTCCGCATACCGCACACGCAGCTTCGTCGTCGAACCCATCGTCATGGCACCAGTGTAACGGGAACGCCTCTCATGTCATTTCGCAAATCACCCCTCCGATTCTTGTTTTCATCCACGTCGTCAAGGGATTAGCATCTACGTGCTCCGTTTTGACGTCCCCCCTTGCCAATCGGCATCCTAAGAAATAGAAGCACTTGTAAGAACCGGCATATTGAATGATGAAACCAACGAACATACTTTCCAGCTTCCTGATCGCAACACTTTCCCTGGCTCCCGTAGCGGCCTTTGCCCAGAACTCGAATCAGGGCTTCACTCAGCAGCAAGTCACTGACATGGTCTGGACCGCGGTCAAAACCGAGATCGCCGCCGCGAACAACGACCATTCGGTTTTTATCTTCCACGATCATGACATTCAACCCCAGAAGAACAAGTACACCATCGTCATCCAGACCACGTCCCACGGCTCGCTCAACCGAATTACCCAACTCAACGGCCAAGCAGTTCCGATACAGCAGCAAAGCGCCAAGATTGACAACTTCGTGAATAGTCCGGCCCTCCAGCAAAAACAGCGCCAGAGCAGCCGGAACGACGCTCAGCAAACCGAGCAGTTGCTGAAGATGATCCCCGACGCGTTCCTCTGGAGCGTCACCAATGTAACCCCCAGGGAGGTCACCCTCAGCTACAAGCCCAACCCAGACTTCAATCCGCCCACCATGGAAGACCGCGTCTTTGCCGCCATGGCCGGAGAAATGGTCCTCGATCGCGAACAGAATCGCATCGTCGTCTTTAAGGGCAGGCTCATCCATAACGTCAATTTTTTTTGGGGCTTACTCGGGCACATGAACCAGGGTGGCACCTTCTGTGTCGTCCGCAAGGAACTGGAGCCTTACGTCTGGGAAATTGTCGAAACCCGGGTCCACATCAATGGCCACATCCTCTTCTTCAAGACCATCAGCCAGAATGAGGACGACTACGATACTGATTTCAGGCCCGCCCCGCCCAACATCTCACTTGAAGATGCAGCAAAAATCGTCATGGAGCAGCCCGATTGGCCCAACGCTCCGGGAACGCACGACCCAGCTGCCCCAGAAGGTACCGGCGCCTGCAGCTCCCATTGATTCCGCTACTTACGGGGATCGTTGGCCGAGTCCGCCGACGATTCTCCTTGCTGCAACTCCCTGCAAGTTCATCCATTTCCCACCTTTCGCATCCTCTTCCCCGGAATCACCCTGCGCAACCGCCACAATCCCTTCACCCCATTCAGCGCCGCTGCAGCAGTTAAAATGAAACATCCTCGGATGAATTCCACCCGCGCCACCGGCTGCGGCTCCAAAAGGTAAACTCGCTCGCATGCACTACTGGTCCCGGCTTTTTGTCCCCACCCTCCGCGAAGCCCCGTCTGACGCCGAAGTCGCCAGCCACAAGTTTCTGCTCCGCTCCGGCTACATCCGCCAGCTTGGCGCCGGCATCTACTCCTATCTCTTCATGGGACAGCGATCCATCAACAAAATCATCGCCATCGTCCGCGAAGAAATGGACAAAATCGGCCAGGAATTCCTGCTTCCCGCCATTCATCCTTCTGAAATCTGGGAGCAAAGCGGCCGCTGGACTGCCATGGGCCAGAACATGTTCCGTCTCCAGGACCGCAAAGGCGCATGGCTCTGCCTCGGCATGACCCACGAAGAGGTCATGACCGACATCGCCCGCAAGGAGCTCCGCAGCTACAAACAGCTCCCCCAAATCTGGTACCAGATCCAGACCAAATTCCGCGACGAACCCCGTCCCAAATCCGGCCTCCTGCGCGTCCGCCAGTTCATCATGAAGGACAGCTACTCCTTCGACATCGACGCCGCCGGCCTCGACAAAAGCTACGATCTCCACGACACCGCCTACCGCGCGATCTTCACCCGCTGCGGCCTCGATTTCGTCGCGGTTGAAGCCCACTCCGGAGCCATGGGCGGCTCCCAGTCGCAGGAATTCATGGTCTACACCGACGCCGGCGAAGATCTCATCGCCAGCTGCGCCCAGTGCCACTACGCCGCCAACATGGAAAAAGCCACCTCGCGCCTCGCCCCCGTCGAAGAGATGGCCCCCACCGGCGATGGCAAACCCGAGCTCGTCCACACACCCAATACCGCCGCCATCTCCGACGTCGCCGAGTTCTTCCAAATCTCCCCGGCCTCTGACATCAAGTGCGTCGCATATATGGCTAAATGCGGCTATTCGAACGATGGCGTGGAAATCTGGGAACCGGTGGCTGCCTTCCTGCGCGGGGACCACTTTGTTAATGAGACGAAGCTCTTAACCAGCATTGGCGCAAGTGAAGTTCGCCCCATGGTGACCGAAGAATTGGAAAAATACATGCACGGTCCGGCAGGCTATCTGGGTCCGATTGGATTGAAGCCAAAGGAAGTCCAGAACCCGGGCAGTGAATTACCGGCCTTCAGCAGCGGAAAAAATAAGGACGGCGAGATAGTCGTCATCCTCGACCACGGCCTTGAAGGTCGCAAGAATCTCGTCTGCGGAGCCAACCAGATCGACTACCACTTCCGCAACGTCACACCCGGCCGCGACTTTACCTGGACCCTCGCCGCCGACATCCGCGACGTCGTCGAAGGTGAAGGCTGCCCCCAATGTGGGCAGCCCCTCAAGGTCGCTAAAGCCGTAGAAATCGGCCACATCTTCAAGCTCGGCTATAAATATGCCAAGTCCATGGGTGCGAGCGTCCTCGACGCCAACGGTAAGGAAGTCACCCCCATCATGGGTAGCTACGGCATCGGCATTGAGCGCATCCTCACCGCCTCCATCGAGCAGAACAACGACACTAACGGCTTCTGGCTGCCACGCACCATCGCGCCCTTCGATGTGGTCGTCACCATCACCAACATCTCCGATGAAAGCCTCCGCGCCGCCGGCGAAAAACTCGCCTCGCAGCTCGAAGCCTTGGGCTTCGATGTTCTCCTTGACGACCGCGACGAGCGTGCCGGCGTAAAGTTCAAGGATGCGGATCTCATCGGTATCCCCTACCGCTTCACCGTTGGCAAAAAAACGGCTGAGGGCAAGGTCGAACTTGTCACCCGCTCCAGCCTATCGACACAGGAACTGCCTCTGGCAGACGCCGCCGCGGCGTTCGCGGCTCTCCTCGCCTGAGCACGAACGCCCGCTCAGGCGTCATCACTCCATAAGCACCAAAAAGGCAGGGTAGTGGATTGGCAGTAAAGGTTAAGGTTAAGCGCCCCGTACGTGGTGTCGCGAAGCATAAGTTCCTCGCCGTTGCGATTATGCTCGTCGCCGCCGGAGTCATCGCCTTCGGTGCAATCTTCGCCTTCTACTACTACAAGTACCAGCGCATCGTCGACGCCCGCCTCTCCCAACCGCTTTTCGCCAACACGGCCAAGATCTACGCCGCCCCGTTTGAGGTCCGCCCTGGCCAGACCATCGATCCAGGCTTCGTCGTCAATCAGCTCACCCAGGCCGGCTATACCGAGCAGGGCGCCACTCCCGTCTCACAGATGGGCACCTACTCAGTCACTTCCAACTCCGTCACCGTCTATCCCGGCCCGCTCTCCTATCATGCCCCGGACTCGGCCACCATCACCTTTGGCAACGGCCAGGTCTCTCAGATTATGGGCCAGAACGGCCAGCAGTTGGCTGCATATCAGCTCGAGCCGCTCCTCATCACCGGCCTCTCGGACGCCAATCGCGTCAAGCGCCGCCTCATCACCTACAACGAGCTGCCCCAAAATCTTGTCGACGCCGTCATCGCCATTGAAGATCGCCGCTTCTTCCACCACGGAGCGCTCTCCTACACCGGCATCCTCCGCTCGGCTCTCAATGACATCACCCCCGGCCACCACTATCTCGAAGGCGCTTCCACCATCGACATGCAGGTGGCCAAGATGTTCTTCCTCACCCCCGCCCGTACTTGGCGCCGCAAGTTCCTGCAAGTCATCGTCACGCTGCAACTGGAGCATAAGCTCTCCAAGAAGCAGATCTTCCAGTTCTATGCCAACGAAGTTCCGCTCGGTGAGCGCGGCAGCTTCGCCGTCAACGGCTTCGGAGAAGCCGCTCACGCCTTCTTTGGCAAAGACGTTGGTCAGCTCAACCTCGACGAGTCCGCCCTGCTCGCCGGTCTCATCCAGGGCCCAACCTACTTTAGCCCCACGATCCATCCGCACCGCGCCACGGTGCGCCGCAATATGGTTCTTGACGCTATGGTCCAAACCGGCGCCATCACCAAGCAGCAGGCAGAACAGGCCAAGGCGAAGCCCATCCACCTCATAGCCCAGGCCGTCGACGCCGGCGAAGCGCCCTACTTCGTGGACATGGTCCGCCACCAGCTTGCCCAGCGCCTCGGCAACAACGCCTATAACGACGAGGGCCTCCGTATCTACACTTCCCTCGATCCCCAGTTGCAGCAGGCCGCCACCACCGCCGTCGCCCAGGGCATGGACCAGGTCGACAAGTTCATCAAGGCACGCCACGACCGCATCGTCCGCTACGAGAAATACCACCACCTGCCCATCAAGCCCCTCATCCTGCCCCAGGTCGCGCTTGTAGCGCTCAACCCGCACACCGGTCAGGTGCTCGCCCTCGTCGGCGGCCAGGACTACGCTAAGAGCCAGCTCAATCACGCCCTCGCCGAGCGCCCCACCGGCTCGACCTTCAAGCCCATCGTCATTGCCTCGGCCTTCAACACTGCGCTTGCTGGCACGCCCCTGACCAACTTCCAGGGCGTCACCGCCATGTTCTCCCCCGTCACCATGCTCAATGACGAGCCCACCACTTTCACCATGCCCGACGGGCAGACTTACTCGCCCCACGACTTCGAAAACAAATACTTCGGCGTCGTTACCGCCCGCACCGCACTGGCCCGCTCGCTCAACAACGCCACCATCTCCCTGGCGGAAATGGCCGGACTCAACAACGTCGTCCAGCTCGCGCATCAGGCAGGCATCGTCAACGCCCAGCCCACTCCATCTGTCGCCATCGGCACCTACGATGCCACCCCCATCGAACTCGCCGGCGCCTACACCATGTTCGACAACAGCGGTCTCAAAATCACTCCCTGGCTGCTCGCCTCCGTACGCGCCCCCAACGGCGACGTCATCGCCAACTACCAGCCCCAGAGCGCCCAGCTTCTTGATCCTCGCGTCGCCTTTCTCACCGCCGCCATGATGGAAGCCGTCGTGGACTCCCACCACGGCACGGGCGCTGGCATCCGCAGCGAATTCGGCTTCACCGCCCCCGCCGCCGGCAAAACCGGCACAGAAAACGACTCATGGTTTGCCGGCTTCACCAGCAATCTCCTCTGTGTCGTATGGGTCGGCAACGACAATTACTCAGACCTCCACATCGAAGGCGCACTTGCCGCCCTGCCTATCTGGGCTGACTTCATGAAGCGCGCCCAGAAACTCCCTCAGTACTCTGACATGGAGCCCTTCACTCCACCCCAGGGCGTTATCGAGGAATCCCTCGACAAGACCACCAACCTCATCGCCACACCCGATTGCCCCGACGATTACACCGCGTGGTTCCTCGACGGTACCCAGCCCACCGAAACTTGTGATCACAAGAACCTCAACCAGCCCAACCTTTTCCAGCGCATCTTTGGCGTCGGGAAAAAGCAGCCCTCGCAACCTCAGCAGTCGCCGACCCAGCCACCAGAAAATACCGTCCAGCAAAACACGGTCACCGTGCCGGCGCCTCAGCCGGCCCAGCCTCAGCCGGCTCAGCAACCAAAGCCGAAAAAGAAGCGTGGTTTCTGGTCCCGTCTCTTCGGCCTGCACGGGAAAAGCCCTAAAGGCAATCAGAACAAGCAAAATCCGCAACAGTAATCCGCCGCAGTAATGCTACATTTCGCAGATATTAAGCTACTAAGTCACACTTACTTTGATATCAAGTGGACATCTTATGGATTACCCAGATGGGATTTCCGGAGAAAGCCGAGCCCTCGAAGTAACGTAAATTTTTCCCTGTTTTCCTGTAATTTTTCCCATTTCCCAACCAGTTAATACCCCTCATAACTCCCTATCTTCTTGTAGTTGGAATGTGCTACATTCTCCGCAATCTTGCGAACCGGTGATCCCCCCGCACGCTCCGGCAAGCTGCGCGCGGGAATCCCCCCGCCGGACACCGGCCCGCAGGTAGCAAGGGAGGTTAGCTCCACATGAACAGCAACGGCCCAGATGTCATCCACACAGGTCCCCCTGACAATCTGAACTCCCCTCTGGGTCACGGGGCAGCCACTCCAGACCAGAAGGATGAGATCAGATACGCGTTCCTGCCGCGTACGTTGCAAGGCAAATTCCCCCAACTCTGGCTTCTCGTGCTCGAGAAAAACAACAGAACAATCGTTGAAGTCACGCTGTTCGCCCTCGCGTTTCTCACTCTTTTCGCGACAATTATCGGCCAACCCCACCAGACGGAATGGCCTTCGTTGCTCACCGCGGTTCTGGCCCCCATCGCCTTTGCTGTCTGGTATGTTCTGTTCCCTCTGAACCCATATCAGACCGTCCTCTTCACAAGGCAAGGTCTTCAGAATCTGGATCAAAACGATTCGGCCGCCCACGAACTCGTGTCCATCCTGAGTTCTCCTGAAGCTGGCCGCTTCCTGTGGCAGCGTGCGCAACGCCTTTGGATTCTCTTCTTGGCTCCCATGGTCGTCGTAGTGCTTGCCCTGCACAAGCTGCCGGCTCTGGAGGCCACTCCATCCTGGCTCGTCCGCGTGCCCATCTTCTGCCTGCTTCTATTCGCCATTTTTCGAATAGAAATGCTCGCTTGGGCCCTCCGAGTCATGAAACGCAGCGAGTAGTAATTCCCCACTCTCCGGTTCGGGCAAGCCTGCGTCTGCAATCGTCTGAGACCTGCACGTACGGTCTACAACATCTCTTGTTCAAGCCTGTGCAACGTGGATGTCTCAGAGCCGCTCTCCCCGCTAGGAAGCCCCCGGGAGATTCTGTCGGGCCGCCCACCCACGAAGTGGAAACGCTCCAGAACAAAACGCAAATTCGGCACCGACCCTGACCGACAGCTGGGATTCCGTCTCCTCATCTCTACGCAGCAAGTCCAAACAACCGCTCTCGTCAGGCAACAGCGATAGCAGTCACACCCTTCGCCAAGTGTCCGCAGCCGGACACCTTTCTCCAAATCCGGACAGGTTGAATCCTCAACCTCGCGCCTAACCCACACAAGATCAATATCCTGCGCCCCGGGAACTATGGCGAGGCGATTGCGTAACCAATGCAGTGGAGTTTCTCTATGAATGCCCTTCTGCAAGATGTTCGTCACGCGTTGCGCCAGCTACGCAAGTCACCCGGATTCACAGTCACCGCGGTCCTCACACTGGCGCTCGGCATCGGAGCCACCACAGCTATCTTCACGATCGTCAATGCTGTGCTGCTGCGCTCGCTGCCAATAAAGGATCCCGCCGGACTCTGGCGCGTGGGCGACAACGAACAGTGTTGCGTTAATGGCGGCCTGCCTAACTTTGGAACCGCCAAGCCAAATGACTGGTCACTCTTCTCTTACGAGCAGTACAAGGAATTCCGTGACCACACACCCGGCTTTGCCAGTCTGGCGGCCTTCGAGGCCAGCGACCAGCAGATGGCCGTGCGCCGCACCGGAAGCAACCATCCCGCACAACCGCTTTATGGCGAATTTGTTTCCGGCAATTCATTTTCAACCCTCGGTCTCAGGGCTTACGCCGGACGGCTCCTGCGCTCTGACGACGATCGCCAGGGCGCTGCGCCCGTTGCCGTGATGAGCTACTCCACCTGGCAACAAAAATACGGTGGAAGCCCAGATATCATCGGGGCCGGATTTCTTATCAATGGCACTCCTGTCACCGTCGTCGGCATTGCGCCACCGGGCTTCTATAGCGAACGCCTTAGCCCCACGCCGCCTTCATTCTGGTTTCCGATTCACCTCATGCCCCAAATCGAGCCGCAGAACAACTTGATCAATCATCCCGAATTGCAATGGCTCAACCTCTTCGGCCGTCTCGCGCCCGGAACCAGCGTTGCCGCCGTGCAGGCACACATGATCGTCGAGCTGAAACAATTTCTCAATAGCCCGTTGAGTCAGATCACCGATCCGGCGCGCACTCTCATACCACGCCAGTATCTCCGTCTTACTCCCGGCGGCGGCGGTGTGCAAAGCATGCAGGACGATTACAAATCTGATCTGCATCTGCTCATGTGGATCTCAAGCTTTGTACTGCTGATTGCCTGCGCGAATCTGGCCAACCTCTTGTTGGCCCGCTCAGTCACCCGCCGCCAGCAGGTCTCAGTACGCATGGCGCTGGGCGCGCCACGACGCCGCCTCGTGCAGCGCGCGCTCATTGAGAGCCTCGTCCTTGCGGTTTTTGGCGGACTGGCCGGGGTATTCCTCGCGTGGGCCGGCGCACGCTTCATTCTGCATCTTGCCTTTCAAAATCAGCCCGTCAACATCATTCAGACCTTTCCATTGTTGATTCAGACCTCTCCATCGTTGCCGGTACTTGGCTTTACTTTCGCTGTGTCTCTCCTTACCGGACTGCTTTTCGGCGTCGCACCAGCGTGGCTCGCCGCGCGTGCTGACCCGATCGAGGCGCTTCGCGGGGCCAATCGCTCCACCAGCCGCCACGGCCTTTTCCTGCAAAAAACATTGGTGATCACACAAGCTGCGGTATCTGTGGTGCTCTTGTGCGCCGCTGGATTGCTGATTCTCAGCCTGCAAAGACTTGAACATCAGAACTTCGGTTTCCAGACCGCACACCGTTACATCGTCAACATTGATCCTGAAACTGCCGGCTACCAGCCGCAACAGCTTGCAGCCTTCTACCAGCAACTCCACGACTCCCTCGCCGCCATCCCCGGCGTCGAGCGCGTCTCCTATTCGCTGAACAGCCCTCTGGACGGCAACACCTGGAACGAGGGGGTTTATGTGGAAGGTCAGCCCGCCCCACCCGTCACGTCCAATCAGAACGTTGCCGGTTGGGATCGCGTCAGCCCAGGCTATTTCAAGACGATTGGAACCCCACTGATCGAGGGCCGAGCTTTCACGCAAGGCGACGATAAAAACAGTACGAACGTAGCCATCGTCAACCAGACCTTCGTCAAACGGATTCTCCACGGTAAAGATCCCATCGGCGTGCATTTCGGCGACTTCGGCCCCAACCACACCGGAACCTACGAAATTGTAGGTGTAGTCCAAGACGCAAAATATCAGGGCTCGAGCCTTCCTGTCCGTCCCATGTATTTCCTCGCGGCTGCGCAATGGACTTCGTTGCCGCCATCTAACCCCAACTATGCAGCCTACCGGCACTTCATCACGATGTCGCGCTACATGGGCTCTATCCAGCTTGAGACTCACGGCACCGTCCCGAATCTGCAGGAAAAAGTGCAGAACGCACTCTCCGGCATTAACCCCAACCTTATGATGATTCAGTTTCAAACACTGGGCGCTCAGGTACAACAGTCTTTCAGCCAGCAGAGCGTGATCGCAAAACTCACTTCGCTCTTCGGCCTTCTCGCACTGGTTCTCGCCGCCATCGGTCTGTATGGCGTCACGGCTTACGCGGTCGCTCAGCGAACCAGCGAAATCGGCGTGCGCATGGCACTTGGAGCTAATCGCGGCCACGTGCAACAGATGGTGCTTCGCGGAGCCTTCTTGCAATCGGGCATCGGCCTCCTGCTTGGCATTCCCGCGGCTATTATTGGTGGACATCTCATGTCTGCCAGTCTCTTTGGCATTGCCGCTTTCAATCCTCTCGTACTGGCAACTACCGTCACGGTCCTTGCGTTAGCAACCTTCATTGCCGCGCTGCTGCCGGCCCACCGAGCTGCATCCATCGACCCCATGCGCGCACTCAGAAGCGAATAACTCAAAGGAAGAATCTGTCATGCATACGTTGATACAGGACATTCGCTACACACTGCGCCAGATGCGTGAGTCCCTCGGATTCGCCGTAATCGCTGTTCTCACTCTCGCACTTGGCGTCGGTGCGGCCACGGCGATTTACAGCGTGGTGGACGCCGTGATCTTGCAACCGCTGCCATACAACCAGCCCAGCCGCATCGTAGTGCCGCGCACCATTGCGAAGGAGGGTTACCAGCAGCCGCCTTCATGGCCCAGTTACCTGGACATGCGCGTCGGGAACAAAACCTTCAGCGCCCTCGCAGGCTATACCGACTATACCGGCACAAATCTTCAGGCAAAATCCGGCCCCGTGGCCCTTCATTTGATCGCCAGCACGGCAAATTTCTTTCAGGTCTTCGGTGTGCAACCGATTCTTGGACGTACCTATCGTCCGGATGAAGACCAGCCGGGTAAGCGGGATGTCGCGGTCTTAAGCTACGAGGTGTGGAAGACAAATTTTGACGGTGACCGCAACGTCGTAGGCAGCAAGATCGACCTGGACGGCAAACCTTACACCTGCATCGGAGTAATGCCAGCAGGCTTTATGCTCAAGGGCACGCGTCATGCCATTTACACCCCGATCCATGTGCCGAAAAACGAGATTGCCAGCCGCGGAGATCACTGGCTTGAAATCATCGGGCGCTTGAAACCGGGCGTGACCAGCGCGCAGGCACAGGCAGACATGGACCATGTCATGGCGAATCTCGGCCGCGCCTATCCAGATACCGATGGCGGCCGCAGAGTGGAGATGCTCACCATTGCGCAGGATACATATGGCAGCGCGTCGGGCGGCCTGTGGACATTGGTCGCCGCCGCGCTTGCAGTGCTTGCCATTGGGTGCGTCAATCTCGCCGGGCTGCTCTTGTCGCGAGGTGTCAGACGCGAACGCGAGATGGCGCTGCGCGCTGCCGTAGGGGCAACCCGTAGCCGCATCATTCGGCAGGTACTCACAGAAAGTCTTGTGCTCGCCGCCTGTGGCGCGAGCGGCGGCATTGCTCTCGCAGCTCTGCTGCTCACCGCCATGCGCACGTTTCTCATTCACGCCGTGGCGCGCGGCGCAAATGCCCATATTGAGTGGAAAGTATTCGCCGCAGCGTTAGCGCTTTCCGTACTTACCAGCGTCCTCGCGTCGTTGGTACCTGCGTTGCGTCTGTCAGGAACGGACCCGAATCGCGTACTCAAGACCGGAGGCAGTGCCGGAGTTGCGGCCGCGCAGCACCGTTTGCGCTCGGCATTCATCATCACGCAGGTGGCGCTCTCGCTGGTGTTGCTGGCGGTGGCCGGCGTCCTGCTTCGGGCGGTCGTTGGCTTCCGAAACGAAAATCTTGGCTTCAATCCGCACCACATTCTCACCACTGACATCAATCTCTCACCCGCAAATTATCAGGGCAAGGATGTATGGGATGACTTCTACCAGCCACTGCTGAGCCGCGTACGGAATATACCTGGCGTCCGCGGCGCAGGGTTGATCAGCATGGTGCCGATTCAGGCCTCCGGCATGAATCAGGAAATACATATCTATGGTCAGCCGCCCTATCCGCCAAACGAAATCACGCTGGCCGAAATACGATTTGTGTCGCCGGGATATTTTCAGGCGATGGACATTCATCTCCTGCAGGGACGCATGCTCTCGCCCTCCATCGATCTCCCGAACAAAGCCGGCGTCATCGTAGTCAATCAGGCGTTTGTGAAGAAGTTCATTCCCGTTCCGCTGAATCCTGTGGGTCAGCATCTCGACGACGCAGATAAAGTGGACGAAAAAACACAGATTGTCGGCGAGATCACAAACGTGCGCCAGGATCTCACGCGGCCGGTTCTGCCGGAGATGGACTGGCTTTACTCTGAGCTGCCGCCCAAAGATCGCTCCTCATATCTGATGTCCACGCATCTGATGGTGCGCACTGCCGGAGACCCGAAGGCTATTGTTCCTGATTTGCGCAGCATCCTCCATAACCTCGATCCAACGGTTCCGTTCCGCGCACCGGAAACCATGGAGCAGGTCATCTCCGATCAACTCGTCATGCAACGTATGGAAAGCTGGCTCTTCGGCATCTTCGCTGGACTCGCTGTCCTACTGGCAGTCGTCGGACTTTATGGACTCATCAGCCACGAGGTCGACTTGCGCACACGGGACATCGGCATACGCATGGCCCTGGGGGCGTCTCGCCAAAGCGTACTGGTCATGACCCTGACGCGTGTCGCCGTTCTGCTCGCAATCGGCATCGGCTGCGGGCTCGTGCTGACGGTTGCCACGCAGAAACTGATTGCTTCGGTTGTCATTCTCGAATTCTTCCATCAGGCAGGCCTGCTGTTGTTGTTGTCCGTAGCCCTGGCTGCAGCGGGATTTCTCGCTGGACTGCTACCCGCCCGCCGCGCCGCGTCCATCGATCCAATGAGTGCATTGCGCAGTGAATAATTCATCCCGCAAGACGTTGGTATCTAAGTGCTGCCGGCGCGCTTCACCGGCAGCCGTACTTCGGCAACGCAGCCCGTCGCATTCTCTCGATTTCGCAACTCCAGAGCACCGCCGTGCGCCTCGGCAATCTGCCGCGCAAGCGCCAGCCCTACACCCGTACCGCTCTTCTTTGTCGTATAGAACGGCACAAACAGATTTGCCTCGTTCGCAATGCCTGGGCCATTGTCTGAAACCATAATCGAGACCATGTTGCCCGCCAATGCGCCGGAAATTGTCACTTCTGCAGATACAGTTTTCTCACTCTGCTCGTCCGCGCAGCACTCCGCTGCCTCAACCGCGTTCTTTACCAGGTTGATGAAGAGCTGCTCCAATTGGTCCGGGTCTACATGAACTTCGATCTCGGGCACGGCAACCACCTGCACCCGCAGCCGCATTTCAAACTGCGCCACACGTGTCAGGAGCGGTGCCAGCTCGACATACCGCAAAACCGGCGGCGGCAATTGCGCCAGCTGACGGTACGCCTGCACAAATCGATGCAGCGACTCCGCACGGCTTTCAATCACACCCAACCCGCGTTCCAATTCGCTGTCAGAGCAGCCAGACATCATCCGACCGCGTAGACTTCCGGCAATGGACTTGATCGGCGCAAGCGAATTGCTGATTTCATGCCCAAGCACTCGAATTAGCCTCTTCCATGCCAATTGCTCTTCTTCCCGCAGCGCCGTGCTCACATCGGACAGGAGCAATAAGGTATGTGGTGCGCCTCGTTGCCGGAACCGGCTCCGCCTTACCATCCAGCGCACCACGCGCCCTCCCGATTCCCGTTGCCACACGCCTTCGTCCGGCAGGCTCAAAAGTCCGTCCAGGCCCAATTCCTTCGCGGATTTTCCCAGGTCTCGCACTGCATGAACACCGAAGGCCCGCCCTGCCGCTGGATTGAGCAGACGCAGCGCGTACTGTTGATCAAACGCCAGCAGTGGAGCGTCCATCTCCACCATCACCCGCTGCAACAGCGCGACCGCCTCCAGCGCTTTCACCCGCTGCCCTTGCATCATATCGGCAAGGGCGTTGATCTCCTGCGACAACTCCCCCATGGCATCGTTGTTCTTCTCACCGCGCGCGCGGAAGGAATAATCCTCCTCGCGCAATGCCGAGACAACGTTGGAAAGCGTCTGCACCGGCCGCACAGACGACTCGTAAAACGCTGTAAAGGCAAAAAGTAGGAGAAATGCAAAAACTGCGAGGATCGCGCCCACGGCCGTGGCACCGAGACCTTGGCCGGCCAGCACCGCGCCGGCCAGAGCAAGAATGATCGCTGCCATAACCAGGCAGAACAACCGGTAGCGCCCCGTGTAAGAAAGAACATTCCCTTCTTTGCCACGCTTGCGCTCATTTGGTTTTCGATATCCCTGCGCGGGACTAGAGCCTGGTATAGACTTTCGCGCGGGCGGCGTTGCCAGCGAAAACCGCGCCAGACCAGGCGGAGGACGAAGGTTGTGGCGGGTCCACCACCGAGGACGACAACGCAGTATGGCGTGGTTTTTGCCGCAACCCGACGGGCTGGGGCCGGTTTCCCTCATTTCCGTGTCCCTCGTCGCTCGAAGATTCCCGATATTCATCGCTCCGTGCTCCGTGAACTGAGAAAAACCGGCTCCCAGCGCCGCTCGGGGAAAAGTGAATCACAGGCTCTAGATGCCATATTTCTCCATCCGCCGGTAAAGCGCGCCACGGCTCAGCCCGAGGGCTTCGGCCGCTTGGCTCACATTGCCCTGGCAACGCGCCAACGCCTTGCGGATGAGGATACTCTCTACGGATTCCAGGCTCATCTCTTCCAGCGCCTGCGAAGAAGCGCGCAGTTTGCTCAGGCCCAGATCGGAAACATCGATCTGGCTGCCGTGAGCCATTAGCACCGCCCGCTCCAGCGTATGACCCAACTCGCGAACATTACCCGGCCAGTCGTACTGCATCATCAGCATCAACGCCGCTGGGGTCACCCCTGCAATCTGTTTGCGATACCGCTGTGTATGTCGCGCCAGAAAATGTGCGGTCAGCGGCGGAATATCTTCCCGTCGGTCCCTCAGTGGCGGCAAATGAATCTCAACCGTATTCAGCCGGAAAAGCAAGTCCGCACGAAAACGTCCTTCTTCCACTTCAACGTTCAAATTCGCATTGGTTGCTGAGAGCACACGCACGTCCACGCGGCGTGTCTTCGAGGAACCCACGCGTTCCATCTCACCGGACTCTAATACTCTGAGCAGCCGCGCCTGCTGGCGCAGCGGCACATTTGCAATCTCATCTAGAAATAACGTGCCCCCATCGGCGAGCTCGAAGCGGCCAATGCGGTCTGTTCGCGCATCGGTAAAGGCGCCCTTCACGTGCCCGAATAGTTCGCTTTCAAATATGCCTTCCGGCAGCGCGCCGGTATTCACCGCCACCAGCATGCGCGACGCACGCTGGGATAGCCCGTGCAGCATCTGCGCAACCACTTCTTTACCCGTGCCGTGCTCGCCAGTAATCAGCACGTTCGCCCCAGAAGGACCAATGTGTGCAATCGTCGCAAGTGCAGCTTGCATGGCCGGAGCCGCAGCAATCATTTCCGGCAGTCCCTCGGCACGCAGCATACGATTCTCCGCCTCTAGGTGCTGCGCGCGTCGCATGGCATGGTACAGATCAATCTGCGTACGCACGATCGTCAGCAGGCGAACATTGTCCCATGGCTTCTGGATGAAGTCCCGAGCTCCCCGTCGCATCGCTTCGACAGCCACATCGACATTCGCCCAGGCCGTCATCACAATCACCGGAACCTGGCTGTCCTGTTCCTGAATCTGACTAAGCAGATCCAGTCCCTCCTGCCCGGATGTAGTATCGCGGGTGTAATTCAGGTCAATCAGTACCGCATCGTAGCTGCCCGACAGCAGAGCCTCCAGCGCCATCCGGGGAGACGTCGCCCGCTCCACGCGGTATCCTTCCGGTTCCAGAAGCAGTTCCAGCGCGTCCAGAATATGCGGTTGGTCGTCGGCAATCAGTACACACGGGGGCGGATCATCGCGCCTGTCCGTTCGCGGAGCTTCTATCTGCGTGTTCGTCGTAGCCACGGGCTATCCAATGCTTCCTGTTCTTATGGCTGTATATTGTGGACTACGCCAGCCTTGGCATCATCGATCGTAATCCCCACCTGTTGCAAGGTGTCTCCGGTCGCCCGGTCTATGTCCACCTGAGCCTTAGCATACGCCGTCTCGGCATTCGTCAGCGCCGACTCCGCCACGGCGAGCTGGTGCTGAGCAACCAGCGTGTCATAGCTGGACTTGGCCCCTAAAGTCTGCTCTTTCCGGGTAATATCAAAGGTCTTCTGCGCCAGATCTCGTTCCTTTTTCGCGGCCAGCACCCGCGCCTGCGCCTGCTGCAGCGCGTATTGCGAGTTCTGCACGTCAAACAGGATGTTCTTCTTCTGCTCTTCAAATTGCACTTGGCGTTGCCGGTACTCCAACACCGCTCGGAACTGGTCCGACTTCGCAATCCGGTTCCTCAGCGTGATATTGAGCTGAAACCCTGCCTGATATTCCGGCGATGAGTAGTTAAACGAATTTTGAAATGCTCCGCCAAATGAATTCGGGAACGGTATCGAGGCGCACCCTTGGCAGTTGGGATTCGGCACTCCGGCAAAACCCTGCCCGGCGTACTCTCCATAAAGCGATAAGGACGGCAGGAGTTCATTGCGTATCGACCGCAGGCTACGTTGTGCGATCTCCATCGCAATCTGGTCCATCGCCACGTCTGGACGGTTCTTTTCCGCCTCTGCAATCAATGCTTTGATCGGCCGGCCGGCATTCTCGTCCTGTGGCGGCTGCAGCGTGAGCGGAATCACCGGCATGTCCACCAGCTTTGAATTGCTGATCGTCTTGGTCAGCGCATTCTTGATCAGCAATTCATTCAATTGCAGGTTCGCACGCGCAATCGTCAAATCGCCCTCGCGAGCCGCGACATCCGCCTCATCCTTCAGCACCTGCAATTCCGGAATCGCCTGCAGCTTCAGCTGCGTTTTGTCATCCTGCAGCGTCTTTTCTGCGAATTGCAGCGAATGCTCCTTTACCTGTTCGTTCTCATAAGCATTCACAAGATCCCAGTAAATATCCTCGACCTCTGTAATCGTGGCAATCACCTGCGCGCGAAATCCAAGATTAGTCAGCTGCAGGTTCTTCCTCGCAATGTGGATATAGCGGTCGTTTGTCCCGAACCCAAATCCTGCCAGCAAAGGCTGGAACACATAAAACTGGAACGCAGATTGAAACGTGGGGTTTGTCGCGTTGAACAGGCTGTTCGTTGTCTGACGTAGTCCTTGATAGTCGAAGTGTATGTTCGTACCCAGTGGGAAATACTGTGAATAAGCCGCTTCCGCCTCCGTCGTGTTCAAGTGAAAGAGCGGCGTACCCGTAGTGACGATATTCGTCAATTGCTGTGTTGTGTGGTCGATGTATGCCTGGGCGCTCAACTGCGGATCATAGGAATGCACCGCCGTACCGGCACCCAGCGTTGACGTCACAATACCGCCGGCACCACCGGCTGATGCGCCCGCGCTCCCTGCGCCGCCGCTCGAACTTCCAGCGGAACCTCCTGAACCAAACGTGCCACCCGCGCCGCTCGGCGTGTTTTCCATGACACCCACATTCACGCCATTGGCCACTCCACCAGCCTTGGTACGCGCAAGGTCCGTCCGGGCGATCGGCAGGTTGTAACGGAAATACGCGAGGTCCAGATTGTTCTCGACTGCGAGCGCAATCGCCTCCCGTAATGACAGATAAAGCTTGCCATTCAGCTCCAGGTCCCGCAGACGCGACGAATTTGTCAGATCCAACGGAGGCACCGTGCTTGGCATATATGCCGCAAACGGATTATGCGAGTGCGGCAGCTCTACATGAAAAGGCCCCTGTGGAATCGAGAACCGCATGTGCGCAGCGCGCTGCAACTGCTGCTGTACGGTCAGCGGCTTCGCCGCGGAGGCTTGTACTGGCTGCGGAGCATCCGGCGTGTGCGCTGCCGATTCTGCCCGGCTGACTGTCACAAGCATTAAGGCCGCCAGCGGTACACTCATCCAGATGCGATAGGAAAAGAACTTCACGAAACACTAACCTCCGACGCCGATGTATCCTTTACCATCCATCCATCGCGCAGCTCAATCACGCGCGACCCATACGCGGCATTCGCCTCCGAATGCGTTACTTGAACAATGGTGGTTCCCTGTTCATTCAAGCTCCGAAACATCTCCATAATTTCCTTCGCATGCCCAGAGTGCAGATTGCCCGTCGGCTCGTCGGCAAGAAGCAGCGCGGGCCGATGAATCACTGCACGCGCAATACCCACCAGTTGCTGCTGCCCGCCCGAGAGCTGCGACGGATAGAGATCTTTCTTGCCCACAATGTTGAAACGATCCAGTGCATCGGCTACCAGCGCCTGGCGCTCCGAACGAGGCATGTTCTTGTATGACAGCGGCAGATCAATATTTTCGGCGACCGTCAGATCATCAAGCAGGTGATAGCTTTGGAACACCATGCCAATCTCACGCCGAGCCACTTCTGCGCGTTGTTTCCTGCCGAATGTGTGCAGCGGCTGCTCCTTCAACCAGTACTCGCCCTGCCACTGATCATCGAGTAGCGCCAGCACGTTCAGCAGTGACGACTTTCCCGCGCCCGATGGCCCCATCACGGTAACGAACTCCCCTTCGCGAATATTGAGCTGGATGCGCCGCAGCACCCACTCCTGTCCGCTGCCGATTTTGTAACTGCGTTCGATGTTTTTCAGCTGAATCATTCCATCCCTCTCAATCCATTCGAAGGGTTGCCATGGGATCTACTGACACGGCCTGCCGCGCCGGCCAGACTGCTGCAGCCACACTCACCGCCAGCAGCACCACAAGCACGCCAGCGTAAGTCATCCAGTCAAAGGTCTGCACGCCGAACAGAAAGCTGCGAATCAACCGGCTCGCCAGCAACGAAATTGCAAGTCCGCATAGCAGTCCGTAGCCGGCCATCAGCATGCTCTGCCGGAAAACCATTCGCAAGACATCCTGCCGTGACGCGCCCAGCGCCAGACGGATCCCAATCTCACGTTTCCTGAAGCCGACATACTGCGAAAGCACACCAAACAACCCAGCCACGACCATCAGAATGGCTAAACCCGCAAAGGATGCAGTCAGCTCCAGCCCGAGCCTTTGATGGAAGGTCGTGTGGTCAAGTACCTTGCTCATCGTCTGGAAGCTGTCCAGCGCAAAGCCCGGCGCTACCTGGTGAAAAACTTCGCGGGCCTCCTTTGCTACCGGAATATTTCCGCGCGTCTTCACGACAAAATTCACCTGCGTGTTCAACAGCGCCTCATAATAGAGCGAACTCGTGGGCACCTGAGCTGCGGGCAGCATGATCATCGGCGCTACTGGCGACTGCAGACCGTTCATCCGCTCATTGGCAATCACGCCTACGATCGTAGGCGGTACCAGAATTCCCGTTTCTTTCCCACCCAGATCAAGCCGCTGACCGATGGGATTCCTGCCCCTGAATTCGCCATTGGCAAGCGCTTCATTAATCACCGCCACCGGCGTTGTATCCGCCGCGTCGTCGCCGTCAATCATGCGGCCCTGCATCATCGGCGTTTCCATTACGCGCCCATAATTGCTGCTGACGGCCGTGATGAGCGCTTCCGGCGCATTCAGCTCGCTCACCTTGTGGCCAACAACCTGGTAACTCGTCCGTATGTTCGAACCACCAAGCGGCAGCAGGGTCGTAAATGCTGCATCTTCGAAGCCCGGCGTATGCCGCAGGCGTTCCAGCACGGGTTCATAAGCGAGCGTGTTGACTGAAGTCGGTGCCTGCGCTCCCGGCTGTACAACCTGCATGCCTGAAAAACCCGACGCATTCGGCGGCGTCACCTGATAGGTCGTCACGCGTGTCGTATGAAATCCAAGCCATGCATGCTCCAGATTCCACATCGTACGAGCGAGCAGGCCGGTACCCACCAGGAGAAGCGTAGAAAGAGCAATCTCCGCTGATACCAGCCACATTGTCAGTTTGCTGCGTGCCGATCGCGTTCCCACGCCACGAGACGAAGCCTGCAGCGTCGCGTTCGGATCCGTATCCGAAACAAGAAGCGCCGGCAACAGCGACGAAAGCATCGTTGTGAGCGTTGCAATCCCAGCCAGCGCTAGCACCACTGTCCAGCGGATGTGAATGGTCTGCATCCTCGGAATCGTATTCGGAGGTAGTCGATGCACGCCCACAATCGCAAGCCACGCCAGCGCCAGTCCAGCCATACAGCCCAAGGCACTCAGCACAGCCCCCTCCGTCATCACCTGGCGCAGCAACCGGTACCGACCCGCACCCAGTGCCACGCGAACAGCAAATTCCTGCTGACGCCCGATAGCCCGCGCCAGAAGAAGGTTCGCCACGTTGGCGCAGGCAATCAGCAACACCAGCAACAGCGCCGCGGACAGTCCAATTAAAACCGGTCGAATGTTTCCTACCACCTGATTTGAATAGGGCATGAGCGTAAACTTCAGCCCACGGTAATTCTTGTTCAAACTGCCAATCTGCTGGCTGGCTGCATTCAACTGGGTCTGGCCACGCGCAAGACTCACTCCCGGATGCAACTTCGCGAGAATCTGCAAGAAGTCATAGCCTCGGGCCTTGAGCATCTCTGAAGTGGGCTGCAAGGGAAGCCACACTGCGGTATCAATACCTGACCCCGTATTCTCAGGAAAATGAAAACTGGTCGGCATCACCCCAACTACGGTGCGCGGCTCACCGCTGATGTGCACCACCTTACCCACAATGCTCGGGTCAGAGTGAAATTCCTGTCTCCAGACCCCCTCTGAGAGCAGCACAACCTGCGGGCCGCCCCGCAAGCCCTCCTGCGGCGTGAACGTTCGCCCAAGCAGTGGCTTTGCGCCTAGCATCGTGAGTAAATTCGACGTCAGATGCGGTGCCACTACCGACGTTGCCGTATCGCGTGTCTGCACCACGGCAAAATCATCGGAATATCCGCCAGCCTCCGCCACGTTCTTCATTCCGCCCCGGATATCGACGTAGTTCAACCATGAAGTAGCACCGCGCATGCTGCCCCCAACCGGACTGATTGCTACCAGCCGGCTCGCCCCCGCATACGGCAGTGGGCGCAGCAGCACGTTTTCCAGCACCGTAAACATCGCCGTGTTGGCGCCAATACCCAACCCCAG
This sequence comes from Acidobacteriota bacterium, assembly GCA_021799405.1. The sequence goes on along the minus strand of JAJZAL010000003.1, from coordinate 63,049 downwards.
TGTCAGCACCGCCAGCAACGCAAAGCCCGGAGCCTTCCGAAGCTGTCGCAATGCAAACGAAATGTCGGCAAGCCAAATCCGCATGGCAGCTCCCTTTCTTCAAAACATCCAGAAAACGGCGACTTCGTAATCGCAACGGTTACACTACACTTGGATCGCTGCCAGTTGCTGCTGCAGTTCTTCCTCGCTCACCACCTTGCCGTCAAACAGGTGAATATTCCGGTCGGCGTGCGCAGCAAAGCGTGGATCGTGCGTCACCATGCAGATGGTTGATCCCTCGCGATGCAGGTTACGCAGCAACTCCATCACTGCCTCGCCGTTCTTCGAATCCAGATTGCCGGTCGGCTCGTCAGCCAGCAGAATCGACGGGGATCCTGCCAGCGCACGCGCCACGGCCACACGCTGTTGCTGGCCGCCCGAGAGTTGTGATGGATAATGCCGCATCCGGTGCGCCATCCCCACCCGCTCCAGGGACTCCTGCACACGACGCTTGCGTTCTGAGGCCGCCATGCCTGACCGATATGTCAACGGCAGCTCGACATTCTCATATACCGTCAGGTCGCCGATCAGGTTAAAGCTCTGAAAGATGAATCCTATCTCCTGATTGCGTATCCGCGACCGCTGCGAAAAATCCAGGTTCTCCACTTCATTCCCGTTCAGCAGATACTTCCCGGCCGTCGGCGTATCCAGCAACCCTACGATCGAGAGCAACGTCGACTTGCCGCAGCCTGATGGACCAGACATCGCCACATACTCGCCACGTTCTATCTTCAGGTGAACACCAGAAAGAGCATGCGTCTCAATCTCGTCTGTATAAAAGACCTTCGTCAGGCCCTCAATTTCAATCAATGGTTGTGTGTTTTCCATTCTGCCGTCCCCACCCTTCTGCCTAATTCAGTCTCACTTTGTCGACGTTGTCGTATTGGGACATGTCCGAAAGAATGACTCGGTCGCCCGCTCGCAGCCCGCGTAGAACCTGTATCTTCGTTACCGAAGCTACACCCACTTTCACCTGTACCCGGGTCGCCGTCTTACCATTCGGGGACAGCCGAAACAGGCTGATCGTGCTGTTCTCATTGCCAAATGCCGGCCGCCCTACGTAAAGCACGTCGTGCAGCCGCTGCAAATCAATCGTTCCGTCCACGCTCAAATCCGGAACCGCGCCCGAAGGCAGCGGCCCATCCATAGCTACGTCTACCGTGCGCGTTCCGTTCACTACCGAGGGGTCAATTCTCATCACGTGCCCGGGAACAATCCCGTTATGCGTATCGATTTCCGCCTGCTGGCCAAGCTCAATGTCATGCGCTTGCGTCTCCGGAATCTTCAGCTCGGCCATCAGTTGGTTCGGCTGAACCACCTCGGCGAGTGTCGTCCCCACCGCCACATGTTCACCAATCTGGTGCGGCAGGTCGATCAGCACGCCGTTGATACCGGCTTTCACCTGCAGCGCATCCTGCTCGTTCTGCAGCAGTGCTAGCTTCGCCTGCGCCTGCTCCACCTTGGTCTGCTGCACAGCCAGCTGGCTCGCGATCGCCTTCTGGTTCATGACGATTTCTTCCTTCTCCAGATCGTTTTGCACGGTCAGCTGCTTGGCCTTGCTCTCCGATTTATGAAACGACAGCCCGCTAATCACCCCCAGCTTGTACAGTTGCTGGTCGGTCTGCGCCTGCAGCTCTGCCTGGCTTTGGTTCGCGCTCACCGCCGCCGCGGCCGAGCGCTTATCCATCAGGTCACTTTCTAGCTTCACCTGCATGTTGTGGTATTCCACCTGGGCCGCCTTCAGCGCCAGCTGTGCATTCAGCAACTGCTGCTGCAGTTGCGGATCAGCCAGGTCCATCAGCACCGTATCGGGTTGTACCTTGGTGCCGGGCAGCATCCGGATACTCACCACCGTTGCATCCGTCTGCGCGGGAATCAGCCGAATGCGATCCTGCCGGGGCTTCAGCTCACCCAGGCCCCGCACCTGCCGGATCATATCTCCGCGCTTCACAGTACCCGTCCATATTTCGCTGCTGTCCACCGACGGCGCGGCAGGTTTTAACCGTGAAACAGCAATCGCCACCCCTCCTGCCACGATCACAACAAGCAGCGTGAACAGAATCTGGCGGCGCCTCTTCTTCTTCTTCAAATCTGGTCTGGCGATATCCACGTCTTTCCTTCATGCACTTTCAGGACCAGCTCTACATTCCCTCTAAGTGCTTCATTTCATTACCACGATACTTCTTCCAAACTCCCAGCGACCCTGCGCTCGTCGGTCACTTGCGGACACGACTGTCCGATTTCGAACACCTGCTCCGGGGCCCTCTATTCATTCCTCAATGCCTCCATCGGATCCACCGACGCCGCCCTCCGCGCCGGCAGGAATCCTGCTATCGCACCAGCCAAAATCAACGCCGCGGTGGCACAAACAATCGAGATCAGAACTCCATCTCCAAGATCAGCAAAGAAGTGGCGCAGGACCAGATAGGCCGCCACGGAACAGGCAGCGCCGCACAGCATTCCAGCCGTCGTCCAGCGCAGCACCGAGGAAAGGACCAGGTACATCACATCGCTGCGCTGCGCGCCCAGCGCCATGCGCACGCCCATTTCGCCGGTACGCTGCGTGGTCACAAAACTGATCAGCCCGTAAATCCCAATGATTGACAGCAGCAACGCAAGGCCCGCGAAAGCACCCAGCATCCAAACAATCAGCCGCCGCCCCGCCAGGGAATTCGCCAGCAGCGCCTCCAGCGTCTCACTGGTAGATATCGCCTGTGCCCCATCCGCCTGTCGCACTGCTTCACGCAGTTGCGCGCGGTACTGCGTCAAACCCTCCCGCGTGCGCGCTACAAACTCGGCTCCATACCCATTAGCCTGCGCGAGCGGGTAATAGCGCATGCCATCGCTTGTGTTTTGCTCTAGCGAGGCGCCGCGAACATCGCCCACCACCCCAATCACTGTGGCCCAGGGAAGGTGCTTGTTCGTTCGGATCTGGTGCCCAATGGGATTGCTGCGCGGCCACCAGCGATGCGCCAGACGCTCATCAATCACCACCACAGGGGTGGTTTTCGCGCGGTCTTCACTCGTAAACCAACGCCCAGCAATCAGAGGAATCCGCATCACCTGCAGATAGCCCGGCGTTGCATAGCTGATGTTACTGTGCATCTGCGCCTGATTCGGCCCTAGGGGACGCCCCTCAATCCAAAATCCACTTGCCATCATGCTCGTCCCAAAAGGAATGGGGTAAACAGCGGCAGCAGCCTTAATGCCATGCTGTGCGGAAAGGTTCGTAACCACGGTATGAACAAATTCCGCCTGGCGCGCCTGGTTTCTCGTCAGCTCTTTGCCCGCAAAGTAAACCGCCCCAACCATTACATGGTGCGCGTCAAAGCCAGGATTCACCTGCTGAAGATCGCGCAGGCTCACAAGAAACAGGCCCGCGCCGCAAAGCAACAGAAACGCCATCGCCACTTCGCCAATCACAAACGCGCTGCGCAGCCGCTGCTTCTCTGCCGAGGCCGTCGCGCTTCGCCCGCCTTCGCGCAATTCCACTGACTGATCGCGCCAGGTCATCCGCAGCGCCGGACCAATCCCGGCCAGCAGTGCCGCAAGCAACGCAATCCCCGCCGTAAACAACAGCACCTCCGGCTGCAACCGCACCAGGTAGCCCTCGGCCAGATTATGCGGAACCATGTGCAGCAGCAGGCGCCCCATCGCGGGTCCGGCGGCAACGCCCAGCAAGGCAGCCGTGCCCGCGAGCAACACCGTTTCCATCACAAGCTGCCGCACCATGCGCGTCGCGCTCGCACCCAGCGCCGCACGAATCGCAAACTCGCGGCTGCGCGCCGAACTGCGCGCCAGGAACAACCCCGCCACATTTGCCGTGGCAATCAAAAGCACCAGCATCACTACGCCAAACAGAACATACAACGGCTTGCGTAGCGGCCCCGCAACGTACTTCGTAAAGGATGTGGCATACATCGACCATCCGGCCTGTAGTGCATAGTTGTTAAACGTGCCGAGCCGAAACTCTTCCTGCTTTTTCTCCCGCAACCCCGCATTCAACTCCGCCAGCGTTACGCCCGGCTTCAGCCGAACCACTGCCGTGTCGCCTTCGTTAAAGCGATTGTGTTCGGAAAAGGCAGCCGGGCGCAGTCCGATCGGCACCCACAGCATGCGCTCCCGTGGCCAGTCGAAGTCGCTGCGCATAACGCCAATCACGCGATACGCCTGCTGGTTCAGCTCGATGCTCTTGCCCACCACATTCGTCGCGCCGCCAAACTGCTGCTGCCACAGGTTGTAGCTGATCACCGTCACTGGCGCGGCGTGCGGCAGCTCATCCGCCGCGCTGAAGGTGCGGCCCAGAATCGGTCTCGCGCCAAATACCTGGAACCACTGCCTCGACACAGTTGCGGCTCTCAGCCTTGTCATCTGGCCATTCTGCTCGACATTAAAACCGCTCTGGTAGCCGATCGCCGCCGCTTCCACCAGCTTGTGCAGCGAGGCTGCATCCGCGTAATCCGGTACGGACACCTCCGGAATATTCAGCCCCAGCTTCTTGTAATCCACATGCAGCACCGCAACCCGGCCCGGACGATCCACGCCCTCCGGATGCCGCAACACGGCGTTCACCACGCTGAAGATTGCTGTATTAGCACCAATGCCCAGCGCGAGCGTCAGCACTACGGTTACCGTAAATCCCGGTGACTTGCGCATCTGGCGCAGCGCGTATCGAACATCCTGCAGTAGGGTTTGCATGGCGGGCTCCACCCTGCTTTACGCAATTCCCTCGCCAAAGTTCCCGCACCATATGCTACTGATCCTGAAGAGGATGAACTCCACCCAGTCGCGACACACTGTCCGAATTTAGCCCGCACTGTCCGCAGACGGACACTTCACCCGCCAAGTGGTCCGCCAAACTCTTCCGGACGGGCTCAGGCCATCGGAAGCGTCATCGTAAACTTTGCCCCTCGCCCAGGCTGGTTCTCCACACGAATGGTCCCGTGATGCGCCGTTACCACTGCCCGGCAGATCGCCAATCCCATGCCGGTCCCCGGAATGCGTCCACGAAAACGCTGCCCGCGATAGAAACGCTCAAACAGCATCTCCCGCTCTGCAGGATCCACTCCAGGCCCCTCATCTGTAACAGATACAGTCACGTCTTGACCGGCGCTCTCCGCCCTGACCCAAATGGTGCTGCCCGGAGGAGAATACTTCGCCGCATTGATAAGAAGATTGGCAATCGCTCGCTCAATCCATGTCCTGTCAACAAGCACAGGTGGGCACTCCTCCATGCCGGTTACCTGGAGATGATGTTCTGCGAGCGAGAATGCGCCCGCTTGCACGGCTTGCTGAATCAATTCCGGCACCGGGCATGCGGAAAAGTCCATATGCATCACGCTGGCTTCCAGCTGTCCCATCTGAACTGCCTGCGCGATCAGACCATTGAGCCGGTCGCATTCCTCGTCGATCACCGTGAGCATCTCCTGCTGATTTTCCGCGCTTACATGGTCCGCCGAAAGCAGTGCGCTCGCCGAAGCCTTGATGGCCGTGAGCGGCGTCCTCAGCTCATGCGTGATTGAGTCCAGCAATACCATCCTCAGCCGCTCACTCTCTTTTGCTGCTTCGCTACGCGCCGCCGCTTCCAGGGCCTCGGCCCTGTCAATGCCAATCGAAACCAGTCGCGCAACCGATTCGCAGGTTTCCTTTGACGCCGGGATGTCGCGTATCAGAAGCACGCCACGCGGCTTCATTCCCGTTCGCACCGGAAGAATCGTCCATCCACCGTTGACCGATGTGCGCACTTCGGTCAGATGCATGGCTGCGCGTGGGTCGACCGTCTGCAAATCTTCAGGGCCCACATTCTCCGTATGAAAAAGTTGTGTGCCACGATCCACATAAAGTACAACCGCGGTCGCATGCGTAGCAGAGGAAATGTATCTCGGAATCGCCTCCAGCAGTTCCGTCACTTTATCCGTCTGCAGCAGCGCACGGCTCAGCTCAAACAGCATTTCCAACTCACGCTCGCGCGACTTAGCCTGCTGGGCTTCTGTCTGAATTCGATTGGACAGCTGGCTCGCAATAATGGCCGCCACCCAGAACGCAAAAAGCGCCACCCAATTTCGCCTGTCCGAAATGGTGAACGTGCCGGTCGGCGGAAGAAAGAAGAAATTGAGGCATGCCGCCGCCGCGAGGGATGCGACAATTGCAAACCGCAAACCCCACCGCGCCGCGAGCACTAGAATATACAACAATAAGGTGAGCGCAACGATGGTAGGACTTGTCAGCGAGAACAAGCGGTAGGTCTCGACAATCACCGCGAGGCTCAAACCGGCGACTGCCACGCGAAAGAACGTCGTAGCACGTACTCTGCTCACGGATAGGATTGTACGGGAACTACCGGCTGAAAGCGGAGGAAATGCCCTTGAGGATTCTGGTCGTCGACGATGAGCCCCAAATTGTACGCGTGCTGCGTGCCGCACTACAAAGCAACGGCTACGAAATCTTTACCGCCTCCAACGGAGCGGAAGCGCTCCAGGTATTTTTCGACGTCAATCCCGCGCTCGTGATCACCGACCTCGCCATGCCGGAGATGGATGGCGTCGAGTTGACTCGCGAAATCCGGCAGCGGGCCTCTACCCCCGTCATCGTGGTTTCTGTTCGCAGTCAAGAGCAGGAAAAAATTCGCGCGCTCGACGAAGGCGCCGACGATTACATCACCAAGCCATTCGCCATTCAGGAACTTCTGGCCCGCGTTCGCGTGCAGATTCGCCGCGCAGCCGAACGCGAGTCCGAATCCGATTATGCGCGCCCCGTGATCACGGCTGGAGACTTCGAAATCAATACGGAGCGGCATCTGGTCCGCGTGCGCGGAGAAGAAATTCACCTCACGCCGAAAGAGTTCGAGCTGCTCCTGGTCTTCGCGCGTAATCCGGAACGCGTGCTCACTCATAAGACCCTGCTGAAGGCCATCTGGGGCCCGGCCGGCATGCATCAGCCGGAGAGCCTGCGAGTACTCGTCGGGCAGCTCCGAAGGAAAATTGAGCATGGCAGCAGCGCGCCGCAGTATATCCAGACAGAACCATGGATCGGCTACCGCTTTATCCCTTCCGCAACCGCATGACAGCTTCTTCGCGGGCTGCCGGCTCCTTACACATTTTTTACACCTCTCTTACGCCCCCCTTAGCAAACTCCGCGCTCCCATAGAGATGGAGTTGAGGTTCTCATGCATGCATATCTGGTGGGGTTGGGCAATCGCCGCGGTTTCGGTTGGGTTGCTCCTCGTGATTCTGGTCGGATTCATCCGCGACAGCCGGCATCGAAGCAGTACATCAGGCCGGAAGAAATCGAATTAATACCGTGCACCTGCCATCATGGATGACCATCCTTATGGTCTTCTTATACGGATTTCGCTCACCTCTTATTGGAGCCAACGTTCCACCGCAAAGGACGTCAACACTCCTCTTCGCGTGACAGAAGGGAATCTATCTCATGAAAGACCTCATCGCTATCAGCTGCACCACTATCTGCTTCGCTGCCGCATTGCTATACCTGAGAGCATGTCAGGCGCTCAAAAGGAACGGCAACCGTGGTTGAAGATATTGTCCTGCTCGCACTCTCAACGGCGCTTCTCGTCTATCTCGTAATGACTCTTTTGTGGCCGGAGAAATTTTGATGACTGTAAATGGATGGCTGCAGATTGGTGTATTTATCGCGGCAGTGTTGCTATGCGCCAAACCCATGGGCACATACATGGCCGCGGTATTCGAACGGCGGCGTACACGGCTCGACCCCATTCTGCTGCCGATTGAGAAGCTGCTCTATCGCTGCACAGGTATTCGCGCAGACGAAGAAATGCATTGGACGGCATACTGCGCCTCGATGTTGACCTTCAGCGCGGCAACCTTGGTGCTGACTTACTTGATTGAGCGGCTCCAGCACTTTCTTCCTCTTAACCCGCAGCATCTTGGTCCCGTTTCTCCATATCTTGCATGGAACACGGCTATCTCTTTTACGACCAACACCAACTGGCAGGCCTACTCGGGAGAAACCACCATGAGCTATCTCACCCAGATGCTCGGGTTGGCCACACATAACTTCTGGTCTGCGGCTGTGGGTATCTCGCTGGCGATCGCTTTCATTCGGGGCATTGCGCGCAAAGAAATGAAAACCCTGGGCAACTTCTGGGTAGACATGACGCGCTCCATCCTCTGGGTTCTGCTGCCAATCTGCATCGTCTATTCGCTGGCGCTGGTTTCGCAGGGCGTCATTCAAAACTTCCATCCCTACACCACGGCCCACCTTGTACAGCCGCAGACGCAAACAACAACCGCCGATGGAAAGACTGTCACCGTCACCGTGCCCACACAAACCATCGCACAGGGCCCCGTCGCTTCCCAGGAAGCCATCAAGATGCTTGGCACCAACGGCGGTGGATTCTTTAACGCCAACAGTGCCCACCCATTTGAGAACCCCACGCCCTTGAGCAACATGCTCGAGATGATTTCCATCTTCCTCATTCCGGCTGGGCTGACCGTCACTCTTGGCCAGATGACAGGCTCGCCGCGGCACGGATGGGCCGTGCTCGGCGCTATGCTGATTCTCTGGTTCGTCGGCGTTACTACCTGTTATTGGGCAGAGTCACAGCCGAACCCTCTCTTTCATGGAGTCAACCAGCAAACCACCTCGCTGCAGCCAGGCGGAAATATGGAAGGCAAGGAAGTGCGCTTCGGAATCGCCGATTCCGCCCTCTTTGCCACCGTCACCACCGATGCAAGCTGCGGTGCCGTCAATTCCATGCACGACTCCTTTACGCCGATTGGCGGCATGGTCCCACTGGTCAACATGATGTTGGGTGAAGTCATCTTTGGCGGCGTCGGCGCAGGCCTTTACGGCATCCTCATCTTCGTCATCCTTGCCGTCTTCATCGCCGGGCTGATGGTGGGCCGCACGCCGGAATATCTCGGGAACAAGATACAAGCCTATGACGTGCAAATGGCGATGCTGTACTTGTTGATCTTTCCGCTCATCATTCTTGGATTTTCCGCCGTGTCTGTGCTCACCCCGCATCTCGGCCTGCCGGGCATCACCAATCCCGGACCTCATGGACTTACTCAGATTCTCTATGCCTATAGCTCCACTGCCGGCAATAACGGCTCCGCATTCGCGGGCCTCAACGCCAATACGCCCTGGTACAACCTGTCTCTGGGATTTGCCATGTTCATTGGGCGCTTCCTCATGATCGTGCCGATGCTCGCGCTTGCCGGAAGTCTCGCGCAAAAGAAGCATGTTCCAGAAACGCTGGGGACCTTCCCCGTGACGACGCCTCTCTTCACCGTTCTCTTGACCAGCGTGATTGTGATCGTCGGCGCGCTCACGTTCTTCCCCGCGCTCAGCCTTGGCCCCATCCTTGAACACCTGCTGCTGCACGCAGGCCGCACCTTCTAGTCAGGAACACGATGAGCAACGAATTCCATCACTCCATGAAAGACCGCTCGCTCTTCAACGGCCCCATTGCACGCCGTGCAGCCGTGGATGCGGTGCTCAAGCTGAATCCGGCACGAATGCTCCGCAATCCGGTCATGTTTGTTGTAGAAGTCGGCAGCGTATTGACCACGGTATTGCTATTCACTGGTGAATCGCACACCGCCGGCCACTTCGCGTTTGACCTGCAGGTAACCCTCTGGCTCTGGTTCACTGTGCTCTTCGCAAATTTCGCCGAGGCAATGGCTGAAGGTCGCGGTAAAGCACAGGCGGATGCGCTGCGTAAGGCAAAAGCTGAGACCGTAGCCTGTCTCATCACGGAGGCGGGCATCGAAGAGGTGCCTAGTTCCAAGCTGCGCGCCAGCGACGTCGTAAGGGTTGTTGCCGGACAAATCATTCCTGGCGATGGTGAGGTCATCGAGGGCATTGCTTCCGTCGATGAATCCGCCATCACCGGCGAATCCGCACCGGTGATTCGCGAAGCAGGCGGAGATCTTTCCGCCGTCACCGGCGGCACTCGCGTGCTCAGCGATGAAATTCTGGTTCGCATCACCTCAAATCCCGGCGAAACATTTCTCGATCGCATGATTGCACTGGTCGAAGGCGCACAACGTCAAAAAACGCCGAATGAAATTGCGCTTAACATTCTGCTGGCAGGACTCACAATCATCTTCCTGCTCGCGACCGTCACGCTGCAGCCATTTGCCATTTACTCTGGGGCGCCGCAGTCCGTATTTGTTCTCGTCTCGCTGCTTGTCTGCCTCATCCCCACAACCATCGGTGGCTTGCTCTCTGCAATCGGCATTGCCGGCATGGATCGCCTCGTGCAGCACAATGTGCTCGCCACTTCCGGCCGCGCTGTAGAGGCCGCCGGCGACGTGGATACTCTCCTGCTCGACAAAACTGGCACCATCACCATTGGCAACCGCCAGGCAACGGAATTCATCCCCGCTCCCACGATCTCTGCCGAACGGCTGGCCGATGCGGCGCAACTCTCTTCGCTTTCCGATGAAACACCGGAAGGGCGCTCTATCGTGGTGCTTGCAAAAGACCGTTACGGACTGCGTGGTCGCGAACTCTCCCATCACAACGCCGAGTTTGTTCCCTTCAGTGCAACCACGCGCATGTCCGGAGTCAATCTCGATGACCGCTTTATCCGCAAAGGTGCCGTCGATGCAATTCTCCAGCACCTGAAAGAGCACGGCAATGGAATGCCTCCGGAAGTGCGTCAGGCCGTCGACAATGTCGCCCGCAGCGGCGGCACACCGCTCGTCGTTGCAGAAAACGGCCAGGCGCTCGGCGTGATTCATCTCAAGGACATTGTCAAAGGTGGCATGCGCGAGCGTTTCCACCAGTTGCGCGCGATGGGCATCCGCACCATCATGATCACTGGTGATAACCCACTCACGGCCGCGGCCATCGCGCGCGAAGCCGGCGTCGACGACTTCCTCGCTGAAGCACGGCCAAAAGACAAGATGGACCTCATCCGCCGTGAACAGGCCGAAGGCAAGCTGGTCGCCATGACCGGGGACGGCACCAACGACGCTCCCGCCCTGGCACAGGCCGATGTGGGTGTCGCCATGAGCAGCGGCACGCAGGCCGCCAAGGAAGCCGGCAACATGATCGACCTCGACTCCAACCCGACGAAACTCATCGAAATCGTCGCGATTGGCAAACAATTGCTCATGACGCGCGGCGCGCTCACAACCTTTTCCATTGCCAATGACATTGCCAAATACTTCGCCATCATCCCCGCGATGTTCGCCGGAGCATTCCCAGTTCTCTCGGCGCTCAACGTCATGCACCTCCATTCGCCGCAATCAGCTGTCCTATCGGCTGTCATCTTTAACGCCATCATCATCATCGCGCTCATTCCGCTGGCGCTCCGCGGAGTCAGATATCGCCCAGTGTCTGCCGCGGCACTGCTGCAGCGCAATCTGCTTATCTACGGTCTGGGTGGCGTTATCGTGCCATTCATCGGGATCAAACTCATCGATCTTGCCATCACCGCCATGAGGCTCATATGAAACACCTGCGCATAGCAGTGCTTTACACGCTCATCTCGGCCGTCGTTCTTGGAATCGGCTATCCGCTGCTCATCACTGCCCTCGCACAGTGGTTCTTCCCTCATCAGGCCAACGGCAGCCTCATCGTGCGCAGCGGAAAGGTCATCGGTTCGCAGCTCATCGGTCAAACATTTACCGGCCCCGAGTATTTTCACAGCCGCCCTTCCGCCGCGGGCAACGGATACGATGCAACGGCATCGGGCGGCTCGAATCTTGCACCCACCAACCACATCCTCATTCAAGAGGTAGAACAGCGCGTCGCGGCTCAGCGGGTCGGCTCCGCGAAAGTCCCCGTCGACCTGGTCACTGCATCTGCCTCCGGTCTCGATCCGGACATCACTCCCGCGGCCGCCTACTATCAGGCTCCCCGCGTAGCCAAAGCGCGCCATTTGCAACTTGCAGCAGTGCGTGCGCTCATTGCGCAGCACATCACTCCGCGGCAATTCGGCCTGCTCGGTGAAAAGTGTGTCAACGTGCTGGAGTTGAACCTCGCTCTGAATCAAATGCACTGATCCACGGTCAACCCATCTCCATTGTCATCGTGATCTTTCTGGTCTCCGCACAGCACATACTTCCATGAAGCTTTCGTGCGCGAACTCCAGCTTGTCTACTTCCAGAGGATCCTGCGTTACACTGACCATTCCGTCCGGTCTAGAACAGTTTCACTGAAGGTATAAGGGAGAGCAAGGAAGTTGGCGTGGAGGTTCCATCAAAGAACGGCCACACCGGATCGAGCCAGGACACCTCATCGCATCAGTGGAAATGCTCTAATCACCGTGTACCCCGGCCTGTCTGAACTGCCGTCTCGGAATCTTTAGGAGGACCCTTCCCTTATGCGTTTCCTCGTGCGAATGATTGCTCCGGTGTTGATCGCCGCACTCTCGGTTTCGGCTCTGGCCGCAGTGCCGAATGCCCACAATCTGCCGATAAGAGTCGGCGAGCGCGGCGTCGCCGTCGCCAATCCGCTCGTGCCGCAGCCGCCGAACCGCTCCTGCGTCGTTCCATTGTTCACCCACACACTTTTTGAGCCTCATGGGAATCCCACCGCCATGAGCGCGCTGCCCGATAGCTTCCGCTACACACCGCCCGCAAACTGCCACGGTCCATGGTCCAAAGTTGTCCTCGACGCGAATTTCGCTGTCACGGCTGGCCGGCAATACGACCGCACAGCAAGCATCTGGCTCGATGGTGTCAACCTCTTTTTCGGCACCACGGCGGAGCCATCGGCCCATCGCGCGCCGCATTGGCACATCGAGCGCGACCTCACTCGGTATGCCAGCCTCTTCCGCCATTCCGGCCAGGGCCAGGTGGTCCTCAACAATTGGGTCGACCACGTTTACACCGGCGTCATCAGTGGCAGTGCAAAGCTGATTTTCTACCCCGCCATCAAGGGAGCCGACATGCCAACGCCAGCCGATCGCGTCTACGGCTTGGACAGCGATCCGCTCGGCGCCCCTGTCAACGTGCAGACTTCGCACGATGCGCTCTCGCGATCCTTCCATTTCCCACGCAATATCGAGCGCGCTTATCTTGACGTCATCGCCCAAAGCCAGGCCACCGACGAGCAGTGGTACATGTGCATTGACAACGCCGATCTCCAGCCCACGCGCGAGTTTTCACTCGGCCCACCGGCCAGCGGCGACCCTCTTGAGCAGTGCGGCAACGGCAATTTCCGCGAAGTCGAAGTCAGCATCGATGGCCAGCCGGCGGGACGCGCGCCCGTCTACCCATGGACCTACACCGGAGGCGTCGACCCGTACCTGTGGCGCCCCACGCCAGACATCCAGACACTCAACTTTGTTCCTTATCGCATCGACCTCACGCCCTTTGCCGCGCTACTCGACAATGGCAAGTCGCACACAATCGCCGTCCGCGTCATCGGCGCGCACCATTTCTTCAGTCTCGCGGCCAATCTCCTCGTTTATCTTGATCACGGACGCAAAGTGCTCACAGGACGCCTGGTTCAGAACACTCTCGCCGCCAACCGTGCGCGCCTTGCGCCCCGCGTCCAACGCCAATGGAAACCCGTGCCCCACGGCGAAATCGATGGCCACGTCAACACTATCCAGCAAGGCGACTATGTCATCGCAGGAGATTTGAATACCTCTAGTGGCCTTGTCCGCACCCGCGTACAACAACAATCCGCTTTCTCCAATCGCCAGCTATTTCTGCATCCGGATGCAATTACCTACCACCAGATCATCGACATGAATATCCATGTCACCGACACTGTTACCACTTCACACGCCGGCAAAATCTCCACACAGGTTCGTTCCCTGACCTATCCCCAGCGTGTCGACGTCACCAAGCTCATGCATCCCAGCGGCAGTTTCACTGCCACCATCGGCATGCAGCAGGGGTACGTCAAGCGCCTCAACAACACGCGCAATGGCCACACTGTGTTCTGGTCAAAGCTTCATGATGCCATCGCCAGTCACGATACGGCCGTTTTCAACGCCGCCGGAACCGGCATCACCGGCTCGCGCGACCAGCACGGTCATCAGTCCTATCGCTTCAGCGACTCCCTCGGCAGTTGCTACGCACGCCGAATACAAAACCGCCGCGGAGCAGTCTCCGCCATCACTTCTGGCAATAGTTGCCCCAACGGCATCAATCATCTCAATTGGCGATCCCGGCCAAACGCCATGTAATCGTGCACCGGCTGGTACGAGTATCCGCGCCAGCCGGCGCCACACCAGCAGGTGTGGTATTCCAACGCGGCCCTTCATCCGTTCTCGTCACTCAATAGCAGAGAACTTCGCCTTCTGCCTTGTCGATCCAAAGCGGATGAACAGCCGATCCGACGGTCGCACCTGATATTCTTCAGACCAGCTTTCAGGACCAGGCAAGGTCGAAGCGATCCAGGTTCATCACCTTCGTCCACGCGGCCACAAAGTCCTTCACGAAGGCCTGCCCGCCGTCGCTGCACGCGTACACTTCGGCCAGCGCGCGAAGCTGCGAGTTTGAGCCGAAGACCAGGTCAACCACCGTCCCTGTCCACTTCAGCTCGCCCGTCTTGCGGTCGCGCCCTTCCAGCACGCCTTCCGCGTCCTTCACCGGCTCCCACTTCGTGCCCATGTCGAGCAGGTTCACGAAGAAGTCGTTGGTCAGTGTCTCAGGCCGCTTGGTAAAGACGCCGTGCTTTGACTGGCCGAAATTCGCGCCGAGTGCACGCATGCCGCCAATCAGCGCCGTCATCTCCGGAGCGGTCAGCGTCAGCAGTTGCGCCTTGTCTAGCAGCATCTGGGTTGCGCAGCCTTCAAGTCCCTTGCGAACGTAGTTGCGGAACCCATCCGCCATCGGTTCGAGTACCGCGAACGATGCCGTGTCGGTCTGCGCCTGCGAAGCGTCGGTGCGTCCCGGCGCAAAGGGAACCTTCACGCTGTGGCCGGCCTTCTTGGCCGCAGCTTCCACGGCCGCACTGCCGGCCAGCACGATCAAATCGGCCAGCGAAATCTTCTTGCCGCCCTTCTGCGAGTCGTTGAACTTCTTCTGGATGGCTTCCAGCTTCGACAACACTTTGGCTAGTTCGGCTGGCTCGTTCACCTCCCAGTTCTTCTGCGGCTCCAGCCGGATGCGCGCGCCATTGGCCCCGCCGCGCCGGTCGCTTCCGCGATAGCTCACAGCCGAAGCCCAGGCAGTCCTCACAAACTGACCGATCGACAAGCCGGACGCGAGGACCTCAGCCTTGAGCGCCTCCACATCCTTATCGTTGACCAGCTCATGATCTACGGCAGGCACCGGGTCCTGCCAGATCTGCGGCTCCTTTGGCACCAGTGGGCCAAGATAGCGCGACACCGGCCCCATGTCGCGATGCGTCAATTTGAACCACGCCTTGGCAAATGCATCTGCAAGCTCATCCGGGTGTGCTAGAAAGTGCCGCGAAATCTTCTCGTAAATCGGGTCGGTGCGCAGCGCGATGTCAGAGGTCAGCATCGTGGGCGCATGTCGCTTGGTAGGATCGTGCGCATCCGGCACCGTGCCCGAGCCGGCATCTCCTTTGGGCTTCCACTGGTGAGCGCCGGCCGGACTCTTCGTCAGCTCCCATTCATAGCCGAACAGCGTTTCGAAAAAGCTGTTGTCCCACTTGGTAGGAGTCGGCGTCCAGATGACTTCGAGGCCGCTCGTAAACGCATCCGCGCCCTTGCCCGTCCGAAAGCTGTTCTTCCAGCCGAGCCCCTGCTCCTCAATCGGCGCAGCTTCCGGCTCAGGCCCCACATAAGAAATGGGACACGCACCATGCGTCTTCCCAAAGGTGTGACCGCCTGCAATCAGCGCCACTGTCTCTTGGTCATTCATCGCCATGCGGGCAAACGTCTCGCGGATATCCCGCGCCGAAGCCAGTGGATCAGGATTGCCATTCGGCCCTTCAGGATTCACGTAGATCAGGCCCATTTGCACGGCCGCCAGCGGGTTCGCCAGTTCACGGTCGCCGCTGTAGCGCTTATCTTCCAGCCATGTCGTCTCCGGGCCCCAATCGATGTCCGTCTCTGGCTCCCAGATATCCTCACGGCCACCGCCAAATCCGAATGTCTTGAAGCCCATCGACTCCAGCGCCACATTGCCGGCCAGGATCATCAGGTCTGCCCATGAAATCTTGCGCCCATACTTCTGCTTGATCGGCCACAGCAGTCGCCGCGCCTTGTCCAGACTCACGTTGTCTGGCCAGCTGTTAATCGGTGCAAACCTCTGCGCTCCACGGCTGGCGCCCCCGCGCCCATCATGAATGCGATATGTCCCCGCTCCGTGCCAGGCCATCCGGATCAACAGAGGCCCGTAGTGCCCGAAGTCAGCCGGCCACCAGTCCTGTGAATCCGTCATCAGCGCCTGAAGATCGTGGATCACCGCATCAAGATCAAGGCTCTTGAATTCCTCGGCATAGTGAAACGACTCGCCCATCGGGTTCGACAGCGAGGAGTGCTGGTGCAGAATCGACAGATTCAGCTGATCGGGCCACCAGTCTCCGTTGCCCTTTGCCCCTGCCGTTGTGTGCTTAAGCATGCCGCCCGTGAAAGGGCACTTAGATTCGTTGGACATGTTTCCCCCTGTTGTGATCTGCGATTGACTCGACGAACCAGTATAGGAGTCGAGTGCGGATGCAAGCCCGTGGCCTGATCCATGGGATCAGAATTTGCTGACGCTTGAAACTGCCTTGGAATCTAGGATGCGTTCTCCCAATTCCGCGCCCGGCCGCCGGACATAATAGCCCGCAGACGCCGACGAATGGCAATTACGCCATGCCTCTCTCGGAGAGTTCAAGCCACTAACGCCTTGCCGAAGCACCGGAAAACCCCTCGCCAGCCTTTCAGGAGCCAATGAGCGGCGAACATCAGAGCTAGATCCTCCTCATCCGGGCTCTTCCACAAGGGTGATCTGGCCGCGCTCTCGCAGACCCGCTGGCCAACCAGCTTCTCATTCGCTATGATCTTTTTAATCATGGAGTTACTTGTTTACTCTGCCAGTTGGTGCCGCGACTGCCGAGAAGCCAAGCGCTTTCTCGACAAACACGGTATCCCCTACACAGAGATAGACATAGAGGACACTCCAGGCGCCGCGCAGGAAGTCGTCCGCAATGTCGGCAAGCGCGCCATTCCCCAATTTGTCATCAACGGCGAATGGGTCCAGCCCTACCGTCCCGGGCGCGGCTTCCTCTACGCAGAAATGTCGGAGCGCCTCGGCCTCACGCAAAAGCAGCGCTGAACCTCCACAGCCCCTCCACGATGGCGTCTCTCTACTCCCCTCGCGCGCTCTTCCTCAACCGGTCACAAATCGCCAGCCCGACACCCTCCGCCGTCGGCAGCGGACACACAATCACCGTCACCTCCTGAGCATCCAACTCTCGCATCGCTGCATACAACCGTTGTCCCAATTCCTCAGGACAATCCCACCGCCCCCACGGATACCCTCTTGCTGAAACGCCTTCCAGCGCCGCCTCAAACCGATCCGGAACCATCGCGCCCACCCGTTCACCAGCCAGCGCAGCTTCGGTCACCGTCCGCCGAAACGCTTCCACCTGCTCCGAACCGCTCCCGCCCACCAGCACCATCCTCGCTCGCGGAGCATAATGCCGCAGCCCCACTCCCGGCGAAGGCAGTGCCTCCGGCCTCCGCGTCGTTTCGGCTGGCGCGTAATACTCTACCGTCCCCGCGCACACGCCCCGCACCTGCTCTGCCGTGATCACGCCTGGCCGGTAAATAATCACGCAGCCATCCTCGCGCGGCTCCATCACCGTCGATTCCAGCCCGTGTGCCGTCTCGCCTCCATCCAGAATTGCGTCAATCCTGCCGCCCAGATCCGCAGCCACATGTTCGGCCCGCGTCGGGCTCGTATGTCCAAACCGGTTTGCGCTCGGCGCCGCCACCGGCACACCCGCCGCCCGAATCAGTTCCAGCGCCACCGGGTGTGCAGGCATCCGTACCCCTACCAGCGGCCGTCCCGCCGTCACCACGTCGGGAACCTCATTCCGCTTCGGCAGCAGCAGCGTCATCGGTCCCGGCCAGAACACCTCCGCCAGCCGCCGCGCATTCTCATTCAGCTTTGCGGCCACCCGTTCCAGCATCTCCGGTCCCGATACATGCACAATCAGCGGATCCCAACTCGGCCGCTCTTTCGCCGCAAAGATCCCCGCCACGGCTTCGGCGTCCAGCGCATTCGCGCCCAACCCGTAGACCGTCTCCGTCGGAAAGGCCACCGTCCCGCCACGGCGCAGAATCTCGGCCGCCCGCGCAATCGTCGCCCCGAACTCCTGCCCCTCGGGTGCTGCCGGATCCACCTTCAATCTGAGCGTCTCTTTCATTTCTCTTTGCCTGAACTTTAATTATCCATGCCGCCCGCCACATCACATCTCATCCCCACTGCAGGCGCATATACTGTCTGCATGACAGCGGTCGAAACCGAAGTAAAGTTCCGCATCCGCGACCTCACACGCCTCGAAGCGCAGCTTGCCACCGCCGGCTTTCAGCAGGTCACGCCCCGCACCTTCGAGCACAATGTCCTCTTCGACACACCGGACCGCTCACTCCGCGCCCGCCAGTCCATCCTCCGCGTACGCCGTTATGGCAACCGTTGGGTCGTCACCTACAAAGCGCTCCCACCTAATGGCAACCCCGCCACGGAACGCCACAAACACCGCATCGAGACCGAAACTGAAGTCCAGGACGGCGAAGCCATCGCCACTATTTTCACCGCCATCGGCTACAAGCCAGCCTTCGTCTATCAGAAATGGCGCACCGAATACGCCGACTCCACCGGCCACTGCGTGATTGATGAAACCCCGATCGGACTCTTCGCCGAACTCGAAGGACCCTCCGACTGGATCGACCGCACCGCTGACCTCCTCGGTCTCAACCACGCCGATCTCATGACTCTCAGCTACGGCCGCCTCTTTGACCAGTGGCGCGCCGAAACCGGCAGCGTCGCAGAAAATCTCACCTTCGACGAAATTCCCTCAGCGGAATCCTCACCTTCCACCCGCACCTGAAGTTTTTCTCCTCGAACTGGTCTCATAAACCCTCTGCGCCTGGTGAGGCCTCGTATGAGATCCGCCATCGAAGCGGGGCTCATGCTTGTCGTCGAAGCCGCCACGCTATTTATGAGACCAGTTCTAAAGCTTGCGAGCCCAGCGCCGATGACTTCTGTGTCGCGAATCTCGAGCATTTTCACTGAAGGTGTAGGGAGAACGAGGAAGTTGGCGTGGACCTTCCATCAAAGAACGACCACACCGGATCGATCCAGGACACCTCTTAGCATCAGTGAAAAGGCTCTAGGTCATGGATTCGCACCTCGCACAGCCTCCTCGCATCGCCTCCCCGGCATGCAAAAAGGGCAGAGCCGCAAGCTCTGCCCCAACTTTTTTCAACTGCCTTCCCCTTAGGCATCTGCGCCGTGGCACTTCTTGTACTTCTTGCCCGAACCGCATGGGCAGGGATCGTTCCTACCCACCTTCTCGCCCACGCGCCGCGTCGCCACACTCTCGCCGCCATCCGCAACGCCGGCCATTCGAGCCTGATCCAGTTCGCGCTTCTTTTTCCGCTCAAACTCACGCTCAATATCATCGATCGTCGTCGTTGGCTGGCGCGTCGGAATCGTCACCGTCGAGGCCGCCTGTTCCGCCACCGCCGTCATACCGTCGTGGCTCACGTGGCGCACCGGAGCACCTCCGCCAGAAAGTGTCATCGGTTCGGCTTCGCGCTGTACCCGCTTCGGAATTTCCAGCGGCTTCCCATCCGGTCCAACAATCTGCATCAGGTAAAGATACCGGACCGTGTCTTCCTGGAAGCGATTCATCATCGCCTCAAACATGTCGAACGACTCGCGCTTGTACTCCACCAGCGGATCCTGCTGGCCATAACCGCGCAACCCGATGCCTTCCTTCAGATGATCCATGTTGAGCAGATGGTCTTTCCACAAACCATCCAGCACGCTCAGCATGATCATCCGTTCGTGATACCGCATCGGCTCTTCGCCAATGAACTGTTCCTTGGCCTCGTAACGTTCCTTTAACGCCTCAAACAGATGCTCGCCCAGCTCGTGCCGCGTCAGGTCGACAACGTCCAGCTCCTCTGCCTTGTAGTCGAAACCGAAGTGGCTTACCAGCTTCTCGTGCAGTTTGTCCCAGTCCCACTGGTCGGCATGCAGCTTTTCCGGAGTTGTCTCGTCCAGAATGTTGCTCAGGATATTCGGAACATAATCCTCGACGATCAGTTCCTTCTGGTCCAGTCCTTCCAGTAGTTGGCGCCGCAAACCGTACACGGCCTCGCGCTGCTTGTTCATCACGTCGTCATATTCAAGCAGGTGTTTGCGGGCCTCGAAGTTCTGTCCTTCCACCGCCATCTGCGCCTTCTCGATGCGGTTTGAGATCATCTTCGACTCAATCGGCACGCCTTCTTCCATGCCCAGCCGCTGCAGCAGCGTCGAAACCCATTCGCGCGCAAAAATGCGCATCAGGTCGTCTTCCAGTGACAGATAAAACCGCGAAGCGCCGGGATCGCCCTGGCGTCCCGCGCGGCCTCGCAGCTGGTTGTCCACCCGCCGCGACTCATGCCGCTCCGTGCCCATGATGAACAACCCGCCAGCCGCGATCACTCCCTCGCGTTCCTTCGCGACCGTCTCGTTGTGCTGCCCCAGGGTCTTGTCCCACGCCTCCTGCGTGGTCTCAAACTCCTGCCCCTGGTAGTAAAAACGCAGCATCCCCTGCGCCGCCATCGGGTTGATCGCGCCCTCTGCCGGACTGATCGAACGGGCCAGGCCCTTCTTCATCAGTTCCTGCTTGGCCATGAACTCCGCATTGCCGCCCAGCAGAATGTCCGTGCCGCGGCCGGCCATGTTCGTTGCGATGGTCACCATTCCCAACCGGCCTGCCTGCGCCACAATCTCGGCTTCGCGCTCATGGTACTTCGCGTTCAGTACGACGTGCTTCACGCCCTTCTTGGCCAGAATCTGCGAAATCACTTCTGACTTCTCAATCGAAGTCGTACCCACCAGCACGGGCTGCCCATCCTTGTGCAGCTTTTCAATGTCATCGGCAACCGCAAAGTACTTTTCCTTCGCCGTCCGGTACACCACATCCGGGTGCTCTTTCCGCAGCAGCGTCCGGTTCGTCGGAATCACCACGATCTCCAGCTTGTAAATCTTGTCGAATTCTGCCGCTTCGGTCTCCGCCGTACCCGTCATGCCCGCCAGCTTCTTATACAGGCGAAAATAATTCTGGAAGGTAATCGTCGCCAGCGTCTGGTCCTCGCGGCGGATATTCACACCCTCCTTGGCTTCCACCGCCTGATGCAAACCATCCGACCACCGCCGGCCCGGCATCAGTCGTCCCGTGAACTCGTCCACGATGATGACTTCTCCGTCTTTCACAACGTACTGCACATCGCGCTTGTACAGCGAGTGCGCCTTGATCGCCGTTTCGACGTGGTGCTTCAGTTCCCAGTTCTCCGGATCGGCAATGTTGCCAATACCAAGCAGCTTTTCAATCTTCTCCCAGCCCTCATCGCTCACAGAGATCGTCTTGTGCTTCTCATCAACGACATAATCGCCGGTCAGAATCTTCTCTTCGCCCTTCTCAATCTCCTCGCCCTCTTCCAGCGATGGAATGATCCGGTTCACGCGCGCATACTTGTCTGTCGTCTGATCGGTCGGCCCGGAAATGATCAGCGGCGTTCGTGCTTCGTCAATCAGAATCGAATCCACTTCGTCCACTATCGAGAAGTAGTGCCTGCGCTGCACGCAATCCTTGAGGTCGAACTTCATGTTGTCGCGCAGGTAGTCGAATCCGAATTCGTTGTTTGTCCCGTAAGTGATATCCGCGCCGTACGCCTGCTTGCGCTGATCATCGTCCAGATCGTGCACGATCACGCCGACTGTCAGCCCCAGAAATTCGTAAATCTTGCCCATCCATTCGGCGTCGCGCTTGGCCAGGTAGTCGTTCACCGTCACCACATGGACACCGTGTCCGGCCAGCGCATTTAGATAGCACGGCAGCGTTGCCACCAGCGTCTTACCTTCGCCGGTCTTCATTTCAGCAATCTTGCCCTGGTGCAGAACAATGCCGCCAATCAGCTGCACGTCGAAGTGCCGCATCTGCAGCACGCGTCGGCCCGCTTCGCGCACCACCGCAAAGGCCTCCGGCAAAATCTCGTCGAGCACTTCCTTCTCGACCTTCGCGCGTTCGTCCTCGTCTTCGATGCCTTCCAGTTCCTTGGCAATCCGCGCCCGAAATTCCTGTGTCTTTGCCTTCAGCTCTTCGTCCGAGAGCTTCTGCATCTCCGGCTCGAGCGCGCCTATTTCCTGCACATAGGGCACTAGCCGCTTCACGGCCCGCTCGTTGCTGGTTCCGAATACTTTGGTGATTGCGCTACCGATCAAAACGATATTTCCTCATCTTCTAGTGTAACCGTTCAGGCAGAATGCAGCCCCGACGCTGGCCCCGTCTGTCACGCTATATCAAACATTTCCAAGCAAGAGCCCTGAGTTTCTGTTGAATCGGCAGCTATTGGCGAGCAATCGTGCCACTGTCACCTCGCCCGCGGATGCGTCCGGTCGTACACCGCCTCCACCTGCCCTACCGTAAGTTGCGTATACCGCTGCGTCGTCGAAAGCCGCTCGTGCCCCAACAGTTCCTGGATCGCCCGCAGATCCGCACCCTCCTCCAGCATGTGCGTCCCAAAGGCATGCCGCAGCGTGTGCGGATGCACCTCCGCAGGCAGCCCCTGCGCCACCGCCAGCCGCTTCACAATGCGCCCCACGCTACGCGTCGTCAGCCGGCCAGTCCCTCTGCCGCGCGCATTCAACAGCAACGCCGGCGAATCCTTCCCCATCGCCGCAAGCTTCTGCCCGCGCTCCGGCAAGTATGTCCGCATCGCCTCCGCCGCCGCATCGCCCAGCGGAACATACCGTTCTTTGCGCCCCTTACCGCGCACCAGGATCACCTCATTCGCCCACTGAATATCCTTCAGATCAATCCCCACCAACTCCGCGTTCCGAATCCCGCACCCATACAGCAGTTCCAGAATCAGCTTGTCCCGCGCCGGCCACGCCGCCGCCTCATCAGCCCTGGCGTCGACCATCCGGTTCATCTCTTCTATCGTTGGAACCCGCGGCAGGTGCTTCGATAACTTCGGCGTCGCCACCAGCGCCGCCGGGCTTTGCTCCATCTCCCCATGCCGCGCCAGCCATTTGCACCATGACCGGATCGCCGCCAGCGCCCGCGCCACCGACGCCTTCGACAAGCCCCGCTCGTACAACTCGCCCAGGTATGCCCGGATATGCGTATGCTCCAGCCGCCCCACCGTTGCATCCTCGCCCAGCAATCTCTGCGCAAACGCCGTGAAGTCCTCCAACTCCCGCCTGTAGGCTCGCAGCGTATGCGGCGAGCAGCCCCGCTCATGTGCCATCGCCGCCAGAAAAGCATCCGCCCGCAGCGCCATCGCCCCCCGCACCTGTGCCCTTTCCTCGCTCATCGCCTGCCTCGCGGATGAAACTTCCTGTGCTCCGCCTTCAGATGCCCCAGCGCAACGTGCGTGTACACCTGGGTCGTTGAAATATCCGCATGCCCCAGGAACGTCTGCACCGTCCTCAAATCCGCGCCATGTTCCACCATGTGCGTCGCCGCGCTGTGCCGCAGCATGTGCGGACTCGCCCCATACCGCCGCACCAGTTGCCACACCCATCCCCGCGTCAGCCGCCTCCCGCGCGCCGACAGAAACAACGCGCTCTCCGCCCCGCGCCCATGCCTCGCCAGCACCGGCCGTCCGCGCTCCAGATACTCCGCCAGCGCTTGCACGGCCGGCTCGCCCAGCGGAACCACCCGTTCCTTATCACCCTTGCCGCGCACCAGCGCCCGGCCTGCATCCAGGTTCAAATCCGCCACCCGCAGCCCCGTCAGCTCTGAGACCCGCAAACCGCCCGCATACAGCAGCTCCAGAATTGCCCGGTCCCGCAGCGCCGCTGCGTCCGCGCCAGCGCGCCCCACAGGATGCTCCGCCGCCAGCTTCGCCTGCTCCAGCATCGTGGCCATCTCTTCCGGAGCCAGCGCCTTCGGCAGCACTTTCCACGCCGATGGCGAGTCCTGATGCAGCGTCGGATCGCGCGCAATCCTCTTGTCCAGAATCAGCCACTTGTAGAACCCGCGCAGGCAGCTCAGCTTCCGCGCCGCCGACCGCGACTCCACACCATGTCGCCCTAAATGCTGCACAAATTCCGAAATATGCTCCGGCCGCGCATCCAGTAACCCCGTATTCACACCCTCCAGATACTCTGCAAACTGGAGCAGGTCCCGCTCATACGCCGCGCAGCTCAAAGGCCGCAGCCCCTTCTCCACGCGCAGGTAGGTCATGTATTCGCGAATCAATTCGGTCGTGCGAGTCGCCGCCACAGCCTCATTATCGAAAACTTCGCCAGTCCCGTCGCTCATTCCCGCGTAAACGTACCAACTTCGACAGCCCAGACTCCCCATGCCCGCCGCGTGTGCATTTTCCCTCCCCATCCCGCAAAATATAAGCAACTGGAGGAGTTTTCCCACTTGACCGATTCCCCATCCAATTCCGCCATGCCCGCCCGTCTCACGCCCTTGCAATTCGAAGCCGAAGTCCTCGCCGCCCAACCCCGCACCGCGGTCTTTGATTGCGACGGCACCCTCTGGACCGGCGACGCGGGCATCGGCTTCATGACTTGGACCATGGACGTAGGCCTGCTCTCCCGCAACGCCTCCGACTGGATCGACTCCCGCCATCGCCTCTATCGCCAGGGCGAAGTCTCAGAGCTGGCCATCTGCGGCGAAATGGTCCAGGTCTACAACGGCCTCCACGAAGACGAACTCCGCCGTGCTGCTGCCGAGTACTTCCGCACCCATATCGACGCCCAAATCTTCCCCGAACTCCGGGCCCTCGTCACAAAACTCCAGCAACAGGGCACGGAAATCTGGGCCGTCAGCTCTACCAACAACTGGGTCATTGAAGAAGGCGTCAAGCGCTTCGACCTTCCCGCCAGCCGCGTTCTCGCCGCCTGCGTCGAAGTTGAAAACGGCATCGTCACCAGCAAACTCATCGACGTCCCTACCGACGAAGGCAAGGCCGAATCCCTTCGCCGCGCCGGCATTCCCCACCCCGACGCCGTCTTCGGCAACTCTATCCACGACGCCGCCATGCTCCAAATTGCGCGCCGTGCCTTCCCCGTCAACCCATCCCCGGCCCTGATCGATATCGCCGCCACGCACGGCTGGCCCGTCTTCTACCCCGAATCCGTCTGGACCGACCACAGAGCCTGAAGTAGATCAGCGGAAGCCACCTCGAATCCTCTCGTCCTCCGCCATACGCCCAATCTGCTAACTTGCTGGCAGTGCGTCTGCTCTCGCTTCAGCCCAGCATCTCCGTCATCCTCAACCGCCTCGACCGAGTCGACTACCTTTGCGCCTGCACCAAATACTGTCTGGAAGTCGTCCCCGCGCTCGCCTCTCGCAATCTCCCCGTCGTCCACGACTCCTGGTCCACCAAGGCCGAGGAACTCCTTCCGCTCCGCCCCGATCTTGTCCTCACGTCCGTTCCCTACCGCCAGGAATCCCTTACCGCCATCCTCCAATCCGGCGTCCCCGTCTTGCTCCTCGCGCCTCATTCCCTCGCAGACATCTACAACGACATCCGCCTCATCGGTGCTCTCTCCAACGCCTCCACACAGGCCGAATCCGTCATCGCCGAAATGCAGTCCGCCATCGCCTCCGTGCGCACCCGCGCCGCTTCGCTGGCCCGCCCGCGCGTCTATTGCGAAGAATGGGGCAAACCCCTCATCCACTCGCAGTTTTGGGTCCGCGAACTAGTGGAAGCCGCCGGCGGCGAATTCATCGGCTTGCCCGGTGCCACGACCACGCCCGAAGTCGTCGCCGCTGCCGATCCCGACGTCATCCTCGCCGCTTGGTGCGGCGCCGGCTCTCGCGTCCCCCTCGAACGCATCGTCGAGCAGCGTCACTGGCACTCCCTCCGCGCCGTCCGCAATCGCCGTGTCTATTGCATCCGCGACGAATGGCTCAACACACCCGCGCCCACGCTCCTGCGCGGTCTCCACGCCATCGCTGCCGCCCTGCACCCTGACGCTTTTGATCCGCCCAATTCCCCCGATGACCTCCGACGCCTCAATATGCTGTAAAAAAAGAACATAAAGTTTACAGAGGATCTCGCTTTGACCGAATACGATGCCAGCCGCAACGCCAACCGGACCATCCGCTACGTGGTGGCCGCGTTGATCCTGCGCGGCAGCGAAGTGCTCGTCTGCCAGCGCCGTCCTGATCAACCCATGAGCCTCAAGTGGGAGTTCCCCGGCGGCAAAATCGAACCTGGCGAGTCCCCGGAAGAAGCCCTCCGCCGCGAGCTCGACGAAGAACTCGGCATCCGCGCTTCCATCGGCGTCCGCGTCGCTCATGTCCGACACAACTACCGCAACGGCGGCGCGGTCGATCTGCAATTCTTCGCCGTCCACAGCTTCGAGGGCGAGCTCACCAATCGGATCTTCCACGACTTCCGCTGGACCCAGCTCCACACCCTGCCCGAATACGACTTCCTCGCCGCCGACCGCGAGCTCATCCGCGACCTCGCCGCCGGAAAGCTGCTCTAACGCTCAACCCATCCGAAGAATCCCGTCCCCTCACAACCGAAATGCGCTGAAAGCAGGACTGCTTGCGCGCCGAGTCCCCAGATGCCGAATGAACCACGCAGCCGCCGCCTCGGCGACAGCCTCCAGCGTTCCCGGCTCCTCAAACAAGTGCGTCGCGCCCGGAATAATCTGCAACTTTTTTTCGCACCTTAGCCTGGCAAGAGCTTCTTCATTCAGCCCGATCACCACATCGTCCAGTCCGCCCACCAGCAGCAGGGTGGGCACCTGCACATGTTCCAGCGCATCTCCCGCCAGATCCGGCCTGCCACCCCGCGAAACAATGGCCCCCACCTTGTCCGGCAGCTTCGCCGCCGCCACCAGTGCCGCCGCCGCGCCGGTGCTCGCCCCAAAATACCCAAACGGCAGATTCCGGCTTCCTAAATAGCCCTCCAGCCACTGCGTCGCGCCCTCCATCCGCTCGGCCAGGAGCGGAATATCAAACCGGATCCGCGCCGTCCATTCATCCTCCTGCTCTTCTTCGCGCGTCAGCAGGTCAAACAGCAGCGTCCCAATCTGCCTCTGCTGCAACACCTTCGCCACGTAACGGTTTCGCGGACTGAACCGGCTGCTCCCGCTCCCATGCGCAAACAGCACCACCCCGACGCAGTTCTGTGGCAGATGCAGCACACCCTCCAGCGTCAGGCCACCCATCTGAATCCTTACTTCCGTCTCCTCGCTCTTAGCCGCTGGCGGATCATTTTCCGCCGCATCTGCCAGCGCCATCGGATTCGCGCCTGCATCGGTCGCAACTGTCTCCTCTGCCTTTTTCATCAGATCGATTACTTCCTCATCCGAAACCTGCGAAAAGTCTCGGTAAAACTGCCCCACCGCGAAGAAATCCGGCTCTTCTTCCAGGCACACCACCTCGTCCACTTCTCGCCGCAATCGCGCAGAAATCCCCACGGGAGCAACCGGAAACGCAACCACCAGCCGCGCCGGTCCCATCTTTTTCAACATCTGCACCGCAGCCTCCATGCTCGCTCCCGTGGCAATCCCGTCGTCTACCAGGATCACAGTCTGTCCCGTCACATCCAGCGGCCCACGACCAGCCCGAAACCGCGTCTCGCGCTCCCGCAGTGTCTTCAACGTCGCGGATGTTATCCGCTCCATCTCCTCATCTTCGATTCCCGCCACTGCCACGATCCGCTCATTCACGTAACGGCTTCCGTCCGCCGCCACTGCCCCGAACGCGAGCTCCTCCTGCCCTGGAACACCCAGCTTCTTCGACAAGAAGATATCCATCGGCACACCTAGCGCCTGTGCAACCGGAAACGCAACCTCCACTCCGCCGCGCGGAATCCCCAATACGATCACGTCCTTGCGCCCTGCATACACGGCCAGCTTCCTGGCCAGTTGCCATCCCGCATCTTCACGATTCTTAAAGACCATCTCGGCCTCCGCACCCATCCCGGCGCCGTTGCATCCCTCTCCCTGCACCCCGGTGCCACTCGACAATTGAACTCTTCCTGTCGCGACTTTCCGTCCAACTTTAATCCCGGGCAGTGATTACGGTCACCGAGGTCTTTGTTCTACGTGCCCGCATGTGCACCGGACCGCGCTGCCCAGCGCACCTCACCGAAATCCACTCCCTCAACGCATCAAACTGATTAGACGGGTGTTTTCGGCTCTTCTCCTCCGCGGTGAGGCGATCTTATGGCAAGGCAACTCGCGCAACTACATTCCAACCTCACTGAATCCGAACGAAAACGCCTCGCCCGTATTGCCGAGACCCTGCGCCGTCTTGCCAGAGAAATGCTCCGCTTTGAGGCCTCGCTCTTTCGGCGGCCGCTCTCCGTCCATCCCCAACATCTGCGCAGCGCCCGCAATCTCGCCCACTATCTTGTTCTCCGCCGTCACGACCTGCGCGAACTGCAAGCAGAGCTCGCCGCGTTCGGGCTTTCTTCCCTCGGTCGGTGCGAAGCTCATGTCCTCAACACTCTCCAGCATGTCCATCGAATGCTCTGCTCCGCTATCACCTGCAACAGCCACCTCCCAGCCGTCGAGCCGCCAGTCCACATCGGTGAAGGCGCCGCTCTGTTAGCCCGGAACACGCAGTCGCTCCTGGGCCCGCTCCATGCTCATCGAACCGTCGGCATCATGGTGACGATGTCCACCGACGCCGCCACCGACTACAATCTCGTCCGCAACCTCGTCCACAACGGAATGGACTGCATGCGCATCAACTGCGCCCACGACAATCCCCGCATCTGGCTCAACATGATCCGCAACCTCGATAAGGCGCGTGCAGAAACCGGCCGCCATTGCAAAATTCAAATCGACCTCGCCGGACCCAAACTCCGCACCGGCCCCATTCAACCCGGCCCCGGTATCCTGCGCTGCCGCCCCCAGCGCGATGCCTTTGGCCGCGTCATCACTCCCGCGCGCCTCTGGCTCGTCCCTGGCAATGGCATACCCCCAGGCGACGACCTGCCCTCGCTCTTCTTACCGGCCGCCTTCGTCGCCCGCCTGCGCCACAACGACCGTATCGAATTTCGCGATGCTCGAAAGTCAAATCGCTCCCTCAGAATTGTCCGCGCACAAGACGGCTGCTTCCTCGCCGAAACCCGCAGAACCTGCTACTTCGTCTCGGGAATCCAATTCAGCCATAGACCAGCCCTCGATCCCAGGCAGCCCCACAAGGCTCGCCTTGGCACCATCCCCCCACAACCCCAGCGGCTCCTGCTCAAACCAGGAGACACGCTTCGCCTCGACCGCTCCTGCCGCCCAGGCCTGCCCGCGCACCAAACTGTCCATGGCCGCCATGCATCGGCCCGCATCGGCGTCAATTTACCCGCCATGCTCGAACACGCAAAACCCGGCGAAGCTATCTGGTTTGATGACGGCAAAATTGGTGGCCTGATTCGCTCGGTCACAGCCTCGCATCTCCGCATCGAGATCACTCAGGCTCGGGTCACAGGCGAGTGGCTGGGCGAGGCCAAGGGCATCAACCTTCCAGGCACCCGCATCACCGTGCCGGCACTTTCCGCAGACGATATCGAAAACCTCAAATTCATCGCCGCCCATGCCGACATCCTTGGCTACTCGTTCGTGCGCACACCTCGCGATGTCCGCCAGTTGCATGAGCATCTTCGCGCAATCAACGCCGAATCTCTGCCCATCGTTCTGAAAATCGAGACCCGCCAAGCCTTCGAAAACCTGCCCGCGATACTCCTGGAAGCCATGCAGGTCCGTGGCCTTGGCATCATGATCGCCCGCGGCGACCTCGCCGTCGAATGCGGCTACCAACGACTGGCTGAAGTGCAGGAAGAAATTCTCTGGATCTGCGAAGCCGCCCACCTGCCGGTCATCTGGGCCACTCAGGTGCTCGACGTACTCGCCAAGAAAGGCATCCCCTCGCGCGCCGAAATCACCGACGCCGCCATGGCTGAGCGCGCCGAGTGCGTCATGCTGAACAAGGGCCCATACATCGCTGAAGCCGTCCGCGCCCTCGATGACATCCTCACCCGCATGCGGGCTCATCAGGAGAAGAAGCGTTCCATGCTCAGGCGCCTTCAAATCGCTGCCGACTTTTCACTGAACCTCAAGCCAAAGGCAGCACCTGCGCGCCGTGTCCGGGCTGGGAATAAAAAGCCTCAAAGGGATAACGACCCACGGTAGCCCCACTCGCCTGCTGCTCACCGATCCATGGACTCCGGTCAATTTCAGCTCTGCTCGTCCGCCTGCGCTCGCTTCGCCCGGAAGAACTCCCGCAGCAACTCCCCGCATTCCGCGCCGAGCACGCCCGTCGTCACTTCCATCTGGTGGTTCAGCTTGGGATGATTCACCACCTCCAGCACCGAACCTGCCGCACCCGCCTTGGGATCAGCCGCCCCGTATACCAGCCGCTTCAGCCGCGCATGCACCATCGCCCCGGCACACATCGCGCACGGCTCCAACGTGATATACAGCTCACAATCTGAAAGTCGGTAATTTCTCACGACTGCCGCTGCCTGTCGCAGCGCCACAATTTCCGCATGCGCCGTCGGATCCAGATCGCGCAGCACGCGATTCTGCCCACGCCCCACGATGACCCCATTCATAACCGCGACTGCCCCTACGGGAACCTCGCCCGCTCTTTCAGCCGCGCGCGCTTCTTCTATCGCCGCGCGCATCCACATCTCGTCCTGTGTTCTGGGGTCCGTGTTGGGCATCTTCACCGGATCTGCAGTCTCATCCGCTCTTCCGCCTGCGAAACCGGATGGCCTGGCGTGTCTACCCATCTCCTGAATACCCCGATGATCTGCTCCAGCTTCCGCGGATCACCCGCGCCCTCAAACCGGTCCGGCGAAATCGAACACGCAATCCAGTCCCCGCCCGAGCTGTCAAAGCTCAACCGCTGCGGCTCCGCATTTTCCGCGCTCGTGCCCGTCAGGTTAATCGTCAACTGCCAGCCCCGCTGCTCCAGCGCCTCAAGCTGCACGCCCCGGCGGTGCTCCCACTCGCCGTTGCACTGTTGCTGATACCAGCTCTCGAGCCATTCCAGATTGTCGATGCCCATTTCCATCTGCTACTCCGGTTGCTGCTGGGTCATGCAATGGAGTGCGCCCAGACCCCAGATAAAGTCCCCGCAGTGGATCCCCACCACGTTACGATCCGGAAACACTTTCGCCAGCGTGTTCAGCGCTCGCCGATCGTTCGGGTCGTTAAAGGTTGGCACCATTACCAGACCATTGGCAATGTAAAAGTTCGCATAACTGGCAGGCAGTCGCTGCCCTTCAAAAATTACCGGCGCAGGCATGGGCAATGTCACAATCTCAAACGGCTTGCCCTCCGGATTCCGCGCCTCGCGCAGCCGCTCCAGATTTTCCTTCAGTGGCTCGTGGTTTTCATCCGCCTTGTTCGGCTCTACCGCCGTTAAAATCCGGTTCTTCCCTACGAATCGCGTGATGTCGTCTACGTGCCCGTGCGTGTCGTCGCCCGCCGCGCCCCGTCCCAGCCAGATCACCTGTTCGATTCCCAGGTAATCCCGAAACGCCTTCTCAAGCTGCGTCTTGCTTACTCCCGGATTCCGCTGCTGCACCTCGCTCAGCAGACACTCCTCAGTTGTCAGCAGAACGCCCTCGCCGTTCGTATCAATCGACCCACCTTCCAGCACCACTGGCTGGCCATTGATCTTCGGCGACCAGCACGGCGCGTCCAGCAGATTCGCCACCCGCACTGGAATTTGATCGTCCAGCTGCCAGTCCGGATACTTCGCCCACGCGTTGAACTTCCAGTTCGTCACCGCCGTCGACGGCTCACCCTTGGTTTTCTTCAAAAATATCGGCCCGGAATCCCGCGTCCACACCCGGTTCGTCGGCCAGCGATGGTAATGCACATTTGCCTGGTTCACACCGGCGCGCTTCAGAATGCCCCGCACCCGGCCCTCGGAAGGCGCATCGCTCACCAGGATATGCACCGTCTCCACCCGCGCAAGATGCCGCACGATATCGGCATACACCCACGGAATAGGCTGGAACTTTCCCGGCCAGTCATTCGGATTTCTCGGCCAGGCGATCCACGTCGCCGCATGTTTCTCCCACTCGGCCGGCATCCGGTAGCCCTGTGCTCGCGGAGTTCCTGTCATCGAGCGTTTCGGCGTTGTCATCTGGACGACTGCCATTATTTGCCCCCATCCAGAAACCGATGCACGATCGGCTCGTACGAATCGACCCGCCGGTCGCGCAAAAACGGCCAGTTCCGCCGCGTGTCTTCCAGCAGTTTCATGTCGATTTCGCCAATCAGAATCTCTTCCTTGTCGTGCGATGCCTTCGCCACCACCCGACCAAAGGGATCCGCCAGAAAAGACCCGCCCCAGAATTCCAAACCCGGACCATCCACGCGATTCCCGCGCACATCGCCGTGCTCGTGGCCCACGCGATTCACGGCCGCCACGTACACGCCGTTCGCAATCGCATGAGCCCGCTGCATCGTCTGCCACGCCTCATACTGTGCTGTGCCATACTCCTCTTTCTCTGCCGGATGCCACCCAATCGCCGTCGGGTAAAACAGCACCGTCGCCCCCTTCAGGGCTGTAATTCGCGCCCCCTCCGGATACCACTGGTCCCAGCACACCAGCGTGCCCACGCGGCCCACCGGCGTATCAAATGCCTGGTACCCCAGATCGCCCGGCGTGAAGTAGAACTTCTCGTAATACAGCGGATCGTCCGGAATGTGCATCTTGCGGTAAATTCCGCCCAGCGTTCCATCCGGCCGCAGATAGGCCGCCGTGTTGTGGTACAAACCCGCTGCCCGCCGCTCAAACAGCGACGCAATCACCGTCACCCCGGCCTCGTGCGCCACCTTGCCGATCGCGTCCGTGCTCGGCCCCGGAATCGGCTCCGCTTCGTCAAACAGAGCGATGTCTTCGCGCTGGCAAAAGTACTGGGCCCGGAACAACTCCGGCAGGCAGACTACCTCGGCGCCCTGCTGCGCGGCGTCGCGCACCCGCTCGACAGCCTTTTCCAGATTCGCGTCCGGATCGGGCCCGCAGCTCATCTGAATCAGGCCTACCCGGAAATTCTTTGTTTTCATTGTCTTGATCTCGACTCCCACTTTCTATCGTTTCATCCCGGCTCTCGTCTGTGCGGCGGCTCACATTTCCCGCGTAAAACTCCCCGGCAAAAACCGAAGGGCGCGAGCCTCAAGCCCGCGCCCTCGTCTGCTACGGAAGCTTCTACTCGAAAATCAGAATCGCCGCCGCGATCGTTGTCGTCCACAGTCCGCGTTTGTCGCCAATCGCCGACTGCGTCACGTTTGCCGTGCGCACAATCTTGTTGGAAATCCGATAGATTTCCTTCTTCTCGTCCCAGCTCTTGTCCGGGTCGAAATCCACATCCAGCGTCGTGGCCAGCATCTCGGCCGCAAGCTCCTCGGCATACTCGCCGGCCTGCTCCTCGGTCTCGCCAAAGCTGTGATGCTCGCTCAGGTAACCATACGTGTTCCGATCGCTCGGAATCGCCACGCCAATACTCGACGCTACCAGGCGATGTGGCTCGCGGGTCGAATTCTCCGCCACCACCGCAAACACCACCTCGCCCGGCGAAAGGTACTTCAAACCATCCTTACGCGGCACCAACTTCGCCTGCGGCGGAAATATCGACGAGACCCGAACCAGGTTCTGAGCCGCTATGCCCGCGTCGCGAAGCGCCAACTCAAAGGACGTAAGACGTTCCTTATGCTTTCCGACGCCCTTTGTGAAAAATAGGCGCTTCGGAACCATGCTTTTACCCAATTTCTAATTCCTCCGGAGGGGGTGCTGATCGCGCTTTCCGTCAAAAATAAGCGCACAATTCGCAACGTATCACAAACCGGGGCCCCATCGAGCCCCACGCGCAAAATTTACCGCGCTTTTATTCAGATAACCCCTCCGCCCCCACCGATGCAGAATCTTTCCATCCGCTGGCGCTCCAACTTGCGCCGAAGCCGCCTTCACCCGAATCAAGCGCGCCGCACCGCCACCACCACTCCGCTAGTCCAGACCATCGGCACGAGCGTGAAATCTGTGCGACCGGCCAACACATCCATCAACACCGGAATCTTCGCCGCATGCCCCTCCGGCCAGTTTGGCTGCGGAAGCATGTCGTCAATCACATAAAATCCGCCGGGCTTCACCACCGCCAGCGCATGCTCGCAGCCCTCATATTTTCCGGGCACCGCATCCGCAAATACCAGGTCGAAACTCTCCGTTGCCTGCTTATTCAGAAACTCCATCCCATCGGAGATCACCAGCGAAAGCCGCCCATCATCGCCCAGGCACTCGGCCGCAATACCCTGCACCCGCTCATCCGTATCCACTGAAACCAGCGTCGCATCCTCGCTCATCCCGCTCAACAGCCACGCCGTGGAAATCCCGGTCCCCGTGCCAAGCTCCAGAATCCGTCCACCCGGCTTTGACGCCGCCAGCGTTTGCAGCAGCGCGCCCAGCAACGACTCCGAAGCCATCGGGAATTCCACCGCTTGGGTCTTCTCGACAATCCGCTCCAATTGTACCGGCGCTCGCAAATATCTCAGATCTTCCATCTCATCACCCTCTTCAAGTTGCCCTCTGGCAACTCAATTTCACCTTAATGGAACGAAGCAACAGGCCAGTCCTCACGCCTCGCTCAGCCCATACCGCCGCTGCCACGCCTCCTGCAGCCGCCGCCGCACCAGAGCCCGCTCCGCTTCCGTCCCCTCCGGACTCTTCACAAACTGCGCGGCTACCTTCTTCGACAACTCCAGCAACTCCCGGTCCCGCAGCAGATTCGCTACCCTGAAGTCCGGCAGCCCCGCCTGCCGCGTTCCAAAAAACTCGCCCGGCCCACGCAACTGCAAATCCAGCTCCGCCAGCTCGAATCCATCCTGCGTCCGCACCATCGCCGCCAGCCGTTCCTCGCCCTGTGGAGAAATCCTCTTACCCGTTACCAGCAGGCAATATGACTTCGCAGCGCCGCGCCCCACGCGCCCGCGCAACTGGTGCAACTGCGCCAGCCCGAACCGCTCCGCATGCTCCACCACCATCACCGACGCATTCGGCACATCCACGCCCACCTCAATCACCGTCGTCGCAATCAGCACATCGATCTCGCCCCGCTGGAAGCGCCGCATCACCACATCCTTCTCGTCCGCGCTCAGCCGCCCGTGCAGCAGCCCCAGCCGTAACCCCTCCAGCGCGCCCATCCTCAGAGCCTCATACATATCGGTCGCCGACCGCAGCGGCGTCTTCGGAAACAAGGACGCCTTCTTAGCCCTCCCACCAGCCTTCGCCGTCGTCTTCGCGGATACCTTTACGCCAGCCTTCTTCTTGCTGTTGTCATCCTGACCGGGGCGCGGCACGCGCGCAGCGGAGGAGCCTGCAGTTTCTTCCTCATCCTCGTTCGGAAAATCCAGCTCCGGCTGGTCATCCTTGGGCCCCTCAATCACCGGATACACCACATACGCCTGTCTTCCTTCACCCACCTGCTGCCGTACAAACGCCCAAACCTCGTCCGCGCGCTCCTCCGGAACCTGCTTCGTGACAATCGGCGTTCGCCCCGGCGGCAACTCATCGATCACGCTCAGGTCCAGATCACCATACAGAGAAAGCGCCAGTGTCCTCGGAATCGGCGTTGCCGTCATCGCCAGCACATCGGGCTCTGCCTGGTTCGGCTTCTTCATCAGGCGGAAGCGCTGCAGCACCCCGAACCGGTGCTGCTCGTCCACCACCACCAGCCCCAGCTTTTGAAACTCCACCTTCTCTTCAATCAGCGCGTGCGTGCCAATCACCAGGTCCGCCTCGCCCCGATAAATCTTCCCCCGGTTCACCCGCTTCGTGTCTTCATCCAGCGAACCCGTCAGCAGCAGCACCCGGTACCGCTTTTTCGACCGCTCCAGCAGCCGCCGTGCCGCAAGATAGTGCTGCGTCGCCAGAATCTCCGTCGGTGCCATCAGTGCCGCCTGGTAGCCGTTCTCAATCGCAATCACCATCGCTTGCAGCGCTACAATCGTCTTGCCCGAACCCACATCGCCCTGCAGCAGTCGCCGCATCGGCCGCGCCTCGCGCATATCGCCCACAATCTCGCCCAGCGCCCGCTTCTGCGCCCCCGTGGGATGAAACGGCAGAATCGCCCGCAGCGCACCCCTCACCCGCTCGTCCGCCACAAACCCTGTGCCCAGCCGCTCGTGGAATTTCCTCCGCTTCAGTTCCAGCCCCAGCTCCAGGTAAAACAGCTCCTCAAAAATCAGCCTGCGGTGTGCCGGCGTCGCCGCTGCCTGCAACGTGCTCATCGAAGTTCCCGATGCCGGGAAATGCACCAGTCGCAGCGCCTCCTCGCGCGACGGCAGCCCCAGCCGCTCCACCAGCACACGCGGCAGCGTCTCCGGGATCCGCCCCTCCAAATCCCGGAGCACGTGGAAAATCACCCGCCGGATCCATCTCGACGAAAGCTGGCTCCCGCCCAGCGACTCATACACCGGCGTAATCCGTCCCACCTCAATCAGCCCATCCTCGGCGTCCGTCAGCCCTTCGCGTAATACTTCAAACTGCGGCTGTATCATCTTGAAATTCTTGGTTGATCGTGACGGCTCTACCTTCCCAAACAGCGCCACCGTCTGCCCCGCCCTGAACCGGTCCTTCAGGTAGGTCCCGTGGAACCACATGCACTTCATCGAACTCGTGCCCTGTCCCACCGTCATCTCAAAAATGGGCATGCTTCGCGTCTTCAACAGCACCGTGCCGCGCACCTCGGCAATCACGCTCGCCATCTCGCCCGGCATCAAATCGATCAGCGCCCGGGGGTTTTCCCGGTCCTCATACCGGAACGGCAGATGCAGCAGCAGGTCCTCCACCACGAGAATCCCTTTCGCCTGCAACTGCGCGGCAATTCGCGGACCCACACCCTTCACAAACTGGATTTCCGTTCCAAGCTCGAGCACAAAGCGATGCTATCAGGCCCCGATGGAACCAGATAGCTCCAGCCTGCGTACTCTAACTAGGCTCCTAACTTGCCGTTTCACCGGCCATTTGCCAATCCCTGCGCTTTGCGCCGAAGATGCCTCCACCTGAACGGCAAGTCCACCTGTTACACTACGCCCAACTTAGAAGCAGGAGATTCGCAACCTATGTCCGATGTCGTTGCTCTGGACTCCATCTCCAAGTCCTACGACCAGAAGGTCGCCGTCCACGACCTTTCGCTCACGATAGAGTCAGGCTCCATGTTCGGCCTTCTCGGCCCCAACGGCGCGGGCAAAACCTCCAGCATCCGAATGATCGTCGGCATCACCATGCCAGATTCCGGCCAGGTCAATCTCTTCGGTCGCAGGTTTCATCGCGACAGCCTCAAGCGAGTCGGCTACCTTCCAGAAGAGCGCGGCCTTTACAAGAAAATGGTGGTTATGGACCAGCTCATCTTCATGGGGCAGCTGCGCGGTCTTACAGAATCCGTCGCCACTCAGCGCGCCAAATCATGGTGCGACCGTTTCGACATCCTTGATTCCACCTCTAAAAAGACCGAAGAACTCTCCAAAGGCATGCAGCAGAAAATTCAGTTCATCTCCACCATCATGCACGAGCCCGACTTCATCATTATGGACGAGCCATTCTCCGGCCTCGATCCCGTCAACACTTCGCTCCTGCAGGACACACTCGTCGAGCTCAAAAACAAGGGCAAAGCCATCCTCTTTTCCACGCACCGCATGGATCAGGTGGAAAAACTCTGCGACACCATCTGCCTCGTCAACAAAGGCGAGGCTGTGCTCTCCGGCACCATGCGCGAAGTCAAATCCCGCTACCCCCGCAACCGCGTCGTCCTTCAATACGAGGGCAGCAATGCATTCCTCAACTTCCCCGGCATAGCCGATGCGAAAAATTACCCCGGCTCGGCAGAAATCAAACTCAAACCCGGCGCCTCTGCGCAGGATCTTCTGCATCTGGCTGCCGCCCACGCCACCATCTACAAATTCG
Source organism: Acidobacteriota bacterium (assembly GCA_021799405.1). The sequence continues at coordinate 24,979 of JAJZAL010000003.1, read as the reverse complement.
AGCTGGCCGAGCCTTCCCTCGAAGAAATCTTCATTGAAACCGTCGGAGGCCGGATCGATGCGTAATATCTTCCTCATTGCCAAGCGCGAGTTCCTCGAACGCGTCCGCAGCAAAGTCTTCCGAGTCACCACCGTGCTCGTGCCGTTCGGCGTCTTGTTGGTCGCCACAGGCGGTAATCTTGTAGCGAAAAAAGCAGGCGGACTCAGCCATCTCGCTATCGCCTCCAATAACGCTGCGCTCGCCACCACCATGAAGGAGCAACTCGCCGCCAGCAGCCATCCTCCGCAATCCGTCCAGATCGTCTCGCCCGCTACGCCTCAAGCCCGCACCCAGCTCACCAACGAGCTCACAGCTGGCAAGCTCGACGGCTTCCTCTGGATCACCGGCAAACCGGGCCAGACACGCCCAGACGCTACCTACTACACGCGCAACGGTTCTGACCTCTTTTCCCAATCACTGCTGCAAAACAATCTAGGCCGCGCCGCCCTGCGGCAGGCGCTCATCAGCCGCGGCATCTCGCCGCCCGAAGCGCAATCCCTCGTCAAGCCAATCAAAATCACCACCCTCCAGCTCAAGTCCGGCCAGGCCGTCAAAACCAACGTAGAGCGCAGCTACATGGGCATCTACGCTCTGGTTGTTCTTCTCTATGGTGTCGTGCTCATTTACGGCACGAATATGGCACGTTCCATCGCCGATGAGAAAAGTTCGCGCATTTTTGAGGTGCTGCTTTCCTCCGCGCCAGCTGACAATCTCATGATGGGGAAGCTCCTCGGCGTCGGCGGCTCCGCCTTGCTGCAGGTCGCCATTTGGATCGCCATCACTCTCGCCTTTGCCGGCACCCACCTTGCTGCGCAAATCGGCGTCAATGGCCTCTCGTCGCTCGGCATCAATCTTGCTGAGCTTGTCTATTTTGTTGTGTACTTCGTACTCGGTTTCTTCCTTTATTCGGCATTCAGCGCCGCCCTTGGGTCCACCCTCAACTCCTCGCAGGAAGTGCAGCAGTTTGCCTTCTTCATTGCCTCGCCGCTTATCGTCAGCGTAATGCTGATGGCCTACGTCATGAGCCACCCCAACTCCCTGGCCTCGACCGTTCTGTCCCTCTTTCCGCCATTTACGCCCATCATCATGTATCTGCGCATCTGCTCACAGACGCCTCCCTGGTGGCAAATTGGGCTCTCCATCGCCCTGCTCGCCGGCGCGATCTGGGGTATGATCTGGATCGCCGCACGCATCTACCGCATCGGCATCCTCATGTATGGCAAGCGGCCCACGTTGCCGGAGATCCTCCGCTGGCTCAAATACAGCTAATGTCGCACATCATCGCTAGAATGACGAAGTGACCCGTCCGAGCTTCACCTTCGGCCAGCGTATCGCCATTGCCATCGTTCCCCGCCTTGCCGCGGCGATCATTGCGATCATCGGCATTACTCTGCGTTTTGAAGTCATCGCCGAAGAGGGAACCATCCCCGCCACGCCGCCCCCTCAAGGCATCTTCTGCTTCTGGCATCAGTGCACGTTTCTCTGCTCGTGGTATTTCCGCAAGTACCGTTGCTCCATCCTCATCAGCCAAAGCCTTGACGGCGAACTCATCGCCCGCACCCTCGGCCTGCTCGGCTTCCACAGCGTGCGCGGATCCAGTTCCCGGGGCGGAGCCGCCGGCCTGCTCGCGCTCGGCAGTGTGCTCGGCAAGGGCGAGGCTGTCATTTTCACGGCGGACGGCCCGCGCGGCCCCATCTATAAGACCAAAATTGGCCCTGTAAAACTCGCTCAGATGACCGGCGAGCCCATCGGCTCGTTTTACCTCTTGCCCGAAAAAAAATGGACCCTCAACTCCTGGGACCGTTTCTTCATCCCCTGGCCATTCTCACGCGTCATCGTCAGTTGGGCGCGCCCCATTGTGAACATCCCCGCCGGCGCCGGCCCCGCCGAACTCGAAACCCACCGTCAGCAACTCAACGACGCTCTCGAACGCGCACGCCTCCAGGCCGAAACCCACCTAGCCAACACCCGCCGCTAAAATCAGTAGCAGTGCTCGTCTCCGAATTCGATTTCGAACTCCCCCCGGAACTCATCGCGCAGGAACCCCTCGCCGACCGCGCCGCCTCGCGCATGCTCACCCTCAATCGCGCCACCGGAGCCGTCGCCGACTGCAACTTCCGCGACCTTCCCGCCCTCCTCCAGCCCGGCGACCTCCTCGTCTTCAACAACTCACGCGTCATCCCCGCGCGCCTCTACGGCCAGCGCACCGGCCTCCACACCCAGCCCGGCCATCACGCCACCGGCCGCGTTCAGGTCATGCTCACCGAGCAACTCTCCCAATGGGAATGGCTCGCCCTCGTCCGCCCCGGCCGCAAAGTCCTCACCGGAGAAGTCATCCGCTTCGGAGACAGCGGCCTGCAGGCAGAAGTCATCGCCCACGGCGAGCACGGCGAGCGTACCATCCGCTTCCAGCCTGTCCCCGACTTTTACACCGCGCTCGATCGCACCGGCCACATCCCGCTCCCGCCTTACATTCACCGCGAAGACCGCCCCGAAGACCGCGAGCGCTACCAGACCGTCTACTCCCAGCAGCCCGGCTCCGTCGCCGCGCCCACCGCAGGCCTCCACTTCACGCCGGAAATCCTCGCAGCCCTCGCCAACCGCGGCGTCCAGACCGCCTACGTCACCCTCCACGTCGGCCTCGGCACCTTCGCCCCCGTCCGCGTCTCCCGCGTCGAAGACATCCATCTCCATCGCGAGCGCTACACCCTCCCGCCAGAAACCGCCGCCGCCATCAACGCCGCCCTCCGCGAAAACCGCCGCGTCATCGCCGTCGGCACCACCACCGTCCGCACATTAGAACACTGCGCCGCCGCCGCCGTCGCCGCCGCCGAATCCACCGCCCAAGCACCTTCAGACCCCGTCCAACTCACTCCCCACTCCGGCGAAACCCACATTTTCATCTCTCCCGGTTACAAATTCCGCGTCATCCAGGGACTCCTCACCAACTTCCACCTCCCGCAGTCCACCCTCCTCATGCTCGTCAGCGCCTTCGCCGGCCGCGAACACACCCTCGCCGCCTACCGCCACGCCGTCCACGAGCGCTACCGCTTCTTCTCCTACGGCGACTGCATGTTCATTTATTGAGCCCTTGAATTTCGCCTTTTATTCCCCTATCATGCCGGACTATGAAGCTCAACAACGATCTCAAATCAGTTTTGAATGAAACTGACACGACGCGAGGCAACTCGCCGTTTGGATATCCGGAGTATTGGGCCAAAATCCACACTCAGTTTGAAAAGCAACTTGGCATCATCCACGAACTCTTCACTCTCTGCGACCAAGCAATATGCGAAGCAGAAAGCCACGCAACACTCCCGGTTCAGGAGGTTGTCTGCTTTCTCACTCGCGCCACCATGGCCGGCGCCTCCGAAGCGATCATTCTGTCAGGAAATGGTTGCGGAGCCGGAGCGATGAAAATCGTGCGCGGTATGTACGAAGCTCGGTGGACAGCGGAATATCTACGCCGACACCCCGAGGAAATCGAGGACTATTGGGAGTTCGGCAAAGTAATAGCGTGGCGCAGGGTTCAGTTTTTGCAAGAAAACTTCCCCGGTCGCGTCACAGAGGAAGCTAAAAGAAGGGTCGAAGACGAATACAACAAAGTCAAGGGACGGTTCACAGGACACGGAGGGCGGGTGCGGCAGCAATGGTCGAATAAGCCCCTCCGAGCAATAGCTCAAGACATTGGCTGTGAAAAGGAATATGACCTTCCTTATGCCATGGCGTCCTCAATTCACCATGCGAATTTAGAAGGGCTATTGACTCACTTCGACTTCAACAACGAAGAGGCAATGCCATCGCCCCCTCCCTCACTCGCCTGGGTTGAGCGAGCCCTACTTGCTGCACACGGAAACTTGTACTACGCCATCGACACCTTAACCAAGTGCTGCAACATTGATTTTCAGCAGCAGCTCGAGGATGCCCGCCAGAAATACATCGATGTCTGGAGCAGTAAGGGCATTAAGGCAGAGAACTAGGCGGAAATCGCCAAGAACACTCCCACCCACCTTTGCGCTCTTTGCGAGCTTTGCGGTGAATCTTTTCCTCTTCCCGGCAGCGCAGCACGCCGCCCATCAAATCCTCTAAACTCAACCCGTGGCCACTCCTAACGACTCCAACAAGCCCGCCGTCTTCCTTCTCGACTCCATGTCGTTCATCTTTCGCGCCTATCACGCCATGCAGCGGCAGCGTCCCATGTCTACGCGCTCCGGCGTGCCCACCGCGGCCACCTATGTCTTCGTCAACATGATCAACAAGCTGCGCCGCGACTTCTCGCCCCACTACTTCGCAGCCGTCTTTGATGTCAGCGCCCCCGTCTTCCGCGACGAGCGCGCCAAACAAATGGGCACCCTTCGCCGGTGGAACGCCAAAAAGCAAGCCTTCGACGAAATTGAATACGCCGGCTACAAGGCCAATCGCGAAGAGATGCCCGCCGACCTCGCCCAGCAGCTCCCCTACATCCGCCGCGCGCTCGAAGCCTTCCGCATCCCCATCCTCCAGGCCGAAGGCTTCGAGGCCGACGACGTCATCGGCACCCTCGCCCACAAGGCCGCTGCCCAGGGCTACCCCGTCTTCGTCGTTTCCAACGACAAGGACATGATGCAGCTCGTCACCGACGACGTAAAAATCCTCAACCCCGTCAAAGACAACCTCGTGCTCGACCCCGCCAAAGTCGAGGAAACCCTCGGTGTGCCTCCCGAAAAAGTCATCGACGTCATGGCCCTCCGCGGCGACGCCATTGACAACATCCCCGGAGCGCCCGGCATCGGCGACAAAGGCTCCGTCGAGCTCATCCAGCAGTTCGGCAGCCTCGAAGCCGCGCTCGATCGCGCAGAAGAGGTCAAGCGCAAAACCTATCGCGAATCCCTCCAGAACAACCGCGACAACATCCTCCTCAGCAAAGAGCTCGCCACCATCGACCAGAACGTCCCCCTCGACCTCAACCTCGACGACATGCTCACCCAGCCGCCCGACACCGAGGCCTGCCGCGAGCTCTTCACCGAACTCGAATTCACCTCGCTCCTCAAGGAACTCGCCCCCGCCAAGACCACCGAGGAAGCCCACTACCACCTCAAGCCCACCGAAAAACAAATCGCCGCATTCGTCGCCCAGGCCCGCACCCACGGCTTCGCCTTCGTTCTCGATCTCTCGGCCGCCGCATCCACACCCGACCCCGACTCCGAATCCTCCGACGAAGCCGAACCGCCGCCCGCGACCAACCTCCAACTCAATTTTCTAAATCAACCAGAAACAGCCCACCCCGGGGCTGCCAAACCCACTCCCGCTGCCGAAGAAATCCTCCTCGGCGTCGCTGCCGAAAACACCTCAGCACTCCTCCTCCCGCTCGCAACCCTCCGCCCGCTGCTCGAAGATACATCCATCCCCAAGCGCGTCCACGACCTCAAATCCATCCTGCACACGCTCACCCCGCTGGGCGTCGCCCTCCGTGGCGTTACCGACGACGTGATGCTCTACTCCTACCTCGTCAACCCCACCCACACCACGCATCGCCTGGCCGACGTCACCGCCCGCTTCCGCAACTACCCGCTCCAGACCGAAGGCGAAAACGCCCTCCCGCAAGCCGCGCACGCCATCTTCACCCTCGCACCCACCCTTCGCAAAGACGTCGAACGCGAAGGCACCCTCCGCGTCTACGAAGACATCGACCTTCCCCTCACGCCCGTCCTCTTCGCTATGGAAGAAGCCGGCGTCCGCATCGACACCGCCGTCCTCAACAAAATGGGCGACCGTCTCGCCGCCGAGATGCACCGGCTTAGCGAGGAAATCTTCTCGCTCGCGAATCACCGCTTCAATCTCAATTCACCAAAGCAGCTCGGTGACGTACTCTTCAACAAAATGGGCCTGCCCAAGCCCCTCAAGTACGGCAAAGGCAAAGTCGTTTCCACCGCGCAGGACGTCCTCGAAGAACTCGCCGAACACAATGACGTTCCCCGCCTCGTCCTCGAATACCGCCAGCTCGCCAAGCTCAAATCCACTTACATCGATTCGCTCCCGCTGCTCGCCGACCCCAACGGCCGCGTCCACACCACCTTCCAGCAGGTCGGCACTGCCACCGGACGCCTTTCCTCGACGAATCCCAATCTCCAGAACATCCCCGTCCGCACCGAGCTAGGTCGCGAAATCCGCGCCGCCTTCATCGCCGCGCCCGGCCGCGTCCTGCTCTCCGCCGACTACTCCCAGATTGAGCTCCGCCTAATGGCGCACTTCTCTGAGGACCCGCTCTTGCTGCGCGCGTACACCACCGGCCAGGACATCCACACCCTCACGGCATCAGAAGTTTTCGGCGTCCCGCCCGAAGCCATGGACAAGCAAACCCGCAACCGCGCTAAGGCCGTCAACTTCGGCATCGTCTACGGCATCTCGCCCTTCGGCCTCGCCCAAAATCTCGGCATCGAGCAGAGCGAAGCCCGCCACTATATCGAAACTTACTTCGCCCGCTATCAGGGCGTCCGCGCCTACATCGACCGCGTCATTGAAGAAACCCGTCGCGACCAGAAAGTCCGCACTCTCTTCGGCCGCGTCCGCCCCATTCCAGACATCCAGAGCCGCAACGCCAACATGCGCGGATTCGCCGAGCGTACCGCCGTCAACACACCTCTGCAGGGCACCGCTGCCGATCTCATCAAGCTCGCCATGATCCGCATCGCGAAGCGCCTGCACGAAGAAAAACTCCACTCCGTCATGACTCTCCAGGTCCACGACGAGTTGCTCTTCGAGGTCCTCGAATCGGAATCCGAAACCCTCCGCGCCCTCGTGAAGCACGAAATGGAACACGTCATCGAGCTCAAAGTCCCCATCGTCGCCGACATCGGCATAGGCCCCAACTGGCGCGACCTTAAGTAGAGCTGATCGTCAGAATATTTTTTGATTTGTCATCCTGAGCGAAGCGAGGGATCTGCAGTATCTACCGCCATTCAAGGATTGCAGCCTCACGGGCAAACACCCCTCACAACGCCCCTTACACCCCAATCGCCTCGCGAATCGCCCCCGCGATCCGCTCCGCGTGCTTTTGCATCAGCGCCTCGCTCTCGGCTTCAATCATCACTCGCGCCAGCGCCTCCGTCCCCGAATAGCGCACCACCACACGCCCTCTGTCTGCCAGCTCCTGCTCGGCTTCCGCAATTGTCACAGCAACGGTTTCAATTTCTGCCAGCGGCTTTTTCTCGCGCACCCGCACGTTCACAATCGCCTGTGGAAACACCTTCAAATCCGCCACCAGCTCATCCAGCCGCTTGCCCGAGCGCTTCACAATGTCCAGCACCAGCAACGCCGTCAGCAGTCCGTCGCCCGTCGTCGCCAGCGCAGGAAATAGGATATGCCCCGACTGCTCGCCGCCCAGCGCCGCGCCTTCGGCCTGCATCCGCTCCAGTACATACTTATCCCCCACCGGCGCACGCAGCATGCGAATGCCATCCCTCTTCAGCGCCGCTTCCAGCCCCATGTTAGACATCGTCGTTGCCACCACAACATCCCCGGCCAGCTTGCCCTGAGCCTTCAGGTCGCGCCCCGCCAGGAGCAGCACCGCGTCGCCGTTCACTACCTTGCCGTTCCTGTCGGCAAACAAACAGCGATCCGCATCCCCATCAAACGTGATTCCAATATCCGCACCCTTGGCCTTCGTCTCTGCGGCCACCACCTCCGGATGCAGCGCTCCGCAATCCGCATTGATGTTCCGCCCATCCGGCTTCGCGTGCGTCAGCGTCACCTTGCCGCCCATCCCCGCAAACAGCTCGGGAGCAATCGCGGAAGCCGCGCCATTCGCGCAATCCAGCACCACGTGCAACCCATCCAGCGTCAGTCTCGGAACCGCGCCCCGCAAAAATACCTCGTACTCCGCGCGATGGCTGTCCTTCACTGCCGGAGCCGCGCAGATCTCGGCATCCGGCGCCGAAACCTTCTCCAGCCGGCTGAAAATCTCTTCTTCGATTCCCAGTTCCACCGCATCCGGCAATTTGTAACCATCACTGCCGAAAATCTTGATCCCGTTGTCCTGCCAGGGATTATGCGACGCCGAAATCACCACTCCCGCCGCAAAGCCATGATTCCTCGTCACGTAAGCAATCCCGGGAGTGGTAATCACTCCGGCGTTCTCCACTGTTACGCCGCCTTCCGTCAGCCCCTTCGTCAACACGCCCGCAATCCAAGCGCTCGACTCGCGCGTATCCATCCCCATCACCACGCGCTTCTGGCCTCCGTTCATACCAATCTGGTGCGCCAGCGCCAGCCCCACGGCATAAACCGTCTTCGCATTCAGCGGGCTCTCGCCCGCCACCGCCCGAATACCATCCGTACCAAAAAGCTTTCTCATGCCTTCTCAATTCTGTCGATCGTGCTCGCCACGCTGCCGTCCGCAAGCCGCGTCGTCATTCTCTGTCCTTTCTTCAAATCCCTCACGCCGCGCACCAGTTTCCCATCCGCGTCAAACACCAGCGCATACCCACGCTCGAGGACACCCATCGGCGAAAGCGCCGCCAGCCTCCCGCTCAACGCCTCTAGCCGCTCGCGCCGTGTGCTCACATATTGCCTCCCCGCGCCGGCCAGTTCCCCCTGCACCCGATCCACACGCTCCCACATCACCTGAACCCGGTGCCCTACATCCTGCCGCGTCAGCGAATTCTGCGCATGCCGCAGCCGCTCGCCATAGCGATACAAATCCTCCAGCAGCGCCGACTCCATCCGCGCCCCCAGCTCGTCCACCCTCTGCTGCCGTACGTGAATCAGATCCATCAGCCGCACCGTCATCGACTCCACGCGCACCCGCTCCAGCGCGTGTCGCGCCTGCATCATCCCATAGCGAATCCCGCGCTCCAGCCGCACCGCCAGATCCTCGAGTTCCTCGCCCACGCGATACTGGGCCGCTGTCACCAGCTCCGCCGCGGCCGAAGGAGTCGGCGCCCGCAAATCCGCCACAAAATCCGCAATCGTAAAATCCGTCTCGTGCCCAACGGCGGAAACCACCGGCAGATCCGACGCCGCAATCGCCTCGGCCAGCATCTCGCTGTTAAACGGAGCCAGATCCTCCAGCGATCCGCCGCCCCGCGCAATCACAATCACATCCACTTCGCGCGTCTTGTTGAAGTACGCAATCCCCGCCGCCACTTCCGCCGCCGCGCTCTCGCCCTGCACTACCGCCGGATACAGCAGCACCTCCAGCCCGGCATGCCGCCGGTGCGCCACATTCACAAAATCCCGAATCACTGCACCCGAAGGCGACGTCACAATCCCCACACACTTCGGATACCTCGGCAGAGGCTTCTTCCGCTCCGCCTCGAACAGTCCGCGCGCCTTCAGCTTGGCCTTCAGTTGCTCAAACGCCAGTTGCAGCGACCCCGCGCCCAGCGGCTCCATCGTCTCGCCCAACAGTTGCATCTGCCCGCGCTGCTCGTAGATCGTAATCTTCCCGCGCACCAGCGCCTGCAAACCATCCTGTGGCCGAAATCGCAGCAGCGACGCCTGCCGCCGGAACAGCACTGCCGGCAGTTGCGCATCCCCATCCTTCAACGTGAAGTAAATGTGCCCCGACGGGGCCACGCGCAGATTCGAAATCTCGCCCTCAACCCACAGGTCCGCAAATCTGCCCTCCAGGTGTGTCCGCGCTTCAGCCACGAGATCTCCCACCTTCCAGATGCGGCGCGTATCTTCCACCTTCGCAGGCGATTCAAACAGCAGCCCCATCTGCGCATCATCGGGTTCGGATTGTCCAGAGCTTCGGCGCACCACTTCTGAGTCTACCGCCGCCAGCGCGAGATCACCCACAGCAGCAACGAAAGCAGCACGCTCAACAGCAGCGAGGTCGCCAGCGGAAAGTAAAACGTAACATTCTTTCCGCGATAGCGGATGTCGCCCGGCAGCCGCCCCAGCGGCACGCCGAATTTGCCAAACAACATCACCAGCCCGCCGGCCACAACCAGCAGCAGCCCTAGTCCAATCAGCATCCGCCCCAAACTAAACATTTCTCCTTCAGTTTAGAACCCGCTCCCTCGCGGTTGACGTGCAACCCAATCACGTTTAGCTTCATGAGCAATCCGGTCTTCAGGAGAACCATGACCAGCCTGAGCCTTGCCGCCGGCATTCTCTGCCTCCTCTACGCGCTCCTCGACGCCTTCCAGACGGTCATCCTTCCGCGCCGTCCCAGCGGTGCATTTCGCCTCACCGGCGCCTTCTACGTTGCCACCTGGACCCCCTGGAAGTTCTTCGCCCTGCGCATCCACCATCCGCGTAAACGCGAAACCATGCTCAGCATCTACGGACCGCTTTCGCTCGTCCTCCTCATCGCCGTCTGGGCTGTCGCCGTCATGGTGGGCTTCGCGCTCATCTTCTACGGCCTCGGCTCGCCCTTTCACGATCCCCTTCTGCTCGAACCCCTGCACTCTGACTTCTACGTCAGCGGCACCACGCTCTTCACCCTCGGCCTCGGTGACGTCACCCCCATCACCTGGCTCTCGCGCGGCCTGCTCGTGCTGGAAGCCGGCATCGGCCTCGGCTTTGTCGCCCTCGTCATCGGGTACTTCCCCGTCCTCTACGGCGCATTCTCCCGCCGCGAAGTCAACATCTCGCTCCTTGACGCCCGCGCCGGTTCGCCACCCAGCGCCGCCGAACTCCTTCGTCGCCACGCCTTCCCCGGCGGCGAAGACGCTCTCATCCAGCTCCTCGAAAAATGGGAGAACTGGTCCGCCGAGCTCCTCGAAAGTCACATCTCGTATCCGTTGCTGTGCTATTTCCGCTCCCAGCACGCCAACCAGAGCTGGCTCAGCGCGCTCGTCGCCATCCTTGACGCCTGCGCCCTGCTCATCTCCGGCATTCAGGAAAAACCCGCCCGCCAGGCCCAGCTTACCTTCGCCATGGCCCGCCACGCGCTCATCGATCTCACCCAGATCTTCTCCATGCGGCCCTGTACGCAGATGCCCGACCGCCTACCGCACGAAAACTTCCAGCGCCTCCACGATCAGCTCTGCGCCGAAGGCGTCCGCATCTGCCGCGATGGCGATATCGAAGCCCGCCTCCGCAAAATGCGCGCCCTCTACGAAGGCTATGCCCACCCCCTCGCAGACCATCTCTGCATGGCCTTGCCGCCCTTCATCACAGACCACCCCCGCAAAGACAACTGGCAGAACGTCGCCCGCCTCCGCGCCGAAGCCGAAGGCAAATTCGCTGCCGAACCTGAAAGCCCCAATCCCGTCCGTTACGTCGAAGACTCCGATCACCTGTTCTGACTCCCGCAGGAATCTCTCTGCCCCTTCCGGCTCAGCTCTTCGTTCGCACAATCTCCCGCAGCTCGCTCAGCAGCGCGTAGATCGTCTTCCCGCCCGCGCCACGCACATGCCTCGGCATACCCACGAGCCGCTCAATCGTGGACGCAACCATGCTGCCGCGCCTCAGGCCAAACGTCCCCAGCACGCCCGCCAGTTTGTGCGCCAGATCCCTCGCAATGATAGGCGCCGCCCGATCCTCTGGAACTCGCAGCCACCGCCAGCATTCGCGCTCCAGCATGTCCAGGCGGTTCAGCAGCATCGCCCGGTTCTCCCTCCACAGCGCATTCATCTGCACTTGCACGTCGGCACACGGCTCGTCGCGCCTCGACCTCACACTCTCGTTGACCGCTATCGCTGACTCCATCCCGCACCTCGGCTCTTGGCCTCAACGCGTTCATCGGAGGAAATCAGAGGAACTTGAGAGCGCCGGCCGCCTGTTCCCGCGCTATTCCCAAAATGAATCAGGGGAGCCTATCCGGGCTCCCCTGACTCCACTGCATATTGATTTCCGTTTTACGCCGTCACCGGCTCCAGCAGCCGCGCCCAGCGCCGCTCCCCGCGCGCCGCATGCGCCTGCTTGTGATACGCATAGCCCGCGATCAACGGCAGCGCCAGCGTCGCTTCGCTGTACACCATCTGCTCAAAGGTCGTGTCCACCTTGCCCCACGAGCTCGCTTCCTTCAGCGTGCTCGATGATAACGCCCCGTCCCGCACATCGGCCACCGTCACCTGTACGGCGTACTTGTGCATCGGCGCTTCATTGCCCAGTACATCAGCGGCAACCACAATGTCCTGCGCAAAATTCTTCGGAACGCCCCCGCCAATCATCAGCAACCCGGTCGTCGGATTCGCAATCTTCAGCTGCGTCAGCTCGTAAAAATCCTTCGCCGAATCAATCGAAACCCTCGGCTTTCCCTGCCGCGCATGCTGGTGCGCCACCAGTCCAAAGCCTGCTGAGCAGTCGCTGAAGGCCGGCACGAAAATCGGCACATCCTTCTCATACGCCGCCAGCACGATGGAATCCACGCCGCCCTTCGCCGGCGTCTTGCCTTCCTTTTCCAGATATGCGCCCATCGCCTTGATAAACTCGCGCGAGCTATACGGCCGCGGCTCCAGCGAGTTCGCAATCTTCTCCGTCGTCTCGTCGCAGATGCGCAGCTCTTCCTCATCAATCAGCGTGTCGTAGATGCGGTCGATCATCAGCTCGCGCAGCGTGGCGTCTTCGGTGCCCTGCTTGAACAGATCATCGGCAATCCAGTGCTGAAAGCCCAGTGCCTCGAAGAAGTCCTGGTCCACAATGTTCGCGCCGGTCGAAACCACCGCGTCCACCATGTTGTTGCGAATCAGATCGATGAAAATCTGCTTCAGCCCGGCGCTGATCAGCGACCCGGCCAGGCACAGAATCACCCCGCACTCCTGGTCGCGCAGCATCCGTTCGTAAATCCCGGCCGCACGCGCCAGGTCACGCGAGCTGTAGGCCATATGCTCCATCGCATCCACCAGCGGCACCACGTTGTGCTGCTTGATGTCGATGTGTTGAATGGGGTGGGTAAGAAGTTCTTTTTTCGTAGGCATATCCCTTTCAGAATACCAATTTCAGGGCCATATTCCGGTGAATTTCCCGCTCCGGAACACCGAATTTTCCCACCCCCGGAAACCGGTTCCCAGCCGCTCCGTTCTTGGCCGCCGCTTAATCTCCGCCGCGTATACTCATGCCCATGAAACTCCACCGTCTCGCCGCCCTTTGCCTCATCCCGCTCGCCGCTGTTCCCGCCTGCTTCGCCTGGGGAGCCAAAGGCCACCGCATCATCAACCACCTCGCCATCCAGACCCTCCCCGTCAGCGTACCCGCCTTCCTGCGCTCCCCCGCCGCCCTCGATGAAATTACATACCTCGGCCCCGAGCCCGACCGCTGGCGCTCCCCCGCCGAACCCGAACTCGACGCCATGCAGGCCCCCGATCACTACATCGACCTCGAACTCGCCGACCGCATCGCACCGCTCCCCCGCGAGCGCTATCAGTACATCGCCAAACTCTACGCCTACATGCAGACCCATCCCGGCTCCGAACAAGAAATGCAGCCCACCCACATCGGTTTCCAGCCCTACATCACCGAGGAAGTCTGGCAGCGCCTTAAGTCCGCCATGCGCGACTACCGCCAGCTCCGCGCCGAGCACAAAGACCTCATGCCCGTCGAACAGGCCATCATCTTTTACGCCGGATGGCTTGGCCACTACGTCGGCGACGGCTCCCAGCCACTCCACACCACCATCGAATACAACGGCTGGACCGGACCCAACCCCCACCACTACACGACCAGCCACCACATCCATTCGCAGTTCGAGACCGAATTCGTCAACGACAACATCTCCATGGCCGAGGTCCGCCACTACATGAAACCCCTCGCTCCCATCCACGACGAGTGGACAGACTACCTCGCCTACCTCCACCACACGCACGGCTATGTCGACGAGGTCTACCAGCTGTGGAACGAGCACGGCTTCGAAGGCGCCGGTACTCCCGCCTCACGCGCCTTCACCGCCCGGCGCCTCGCCTCCGGAGCTGACATGCTCCGCAACCTCATCGTCGCCGCCTGGGTCAAAAGCGCCGAACCCGTCCCCGAATGGCGGCCGCACCAAGCAAACTAGACAGGCTACAGGTGCCCCATATCCCCCGAGGGACGTGGGTTTGCGTGCAACGCACCCCATCTTTTGACTTAAGTCGACTGCCAGGCTGTTCCAAAGCCTTTCACATACAAGGAATACTCCCAATTTTCGGTGCTAGACTGACAGCCATGCTGCGAACCTCGCTTGTCGCAGGACTCTTGTCTCTGCTGCTCCCGGCACCCGCTCTATGGGCACTTTGTCAGTACCCACAACCCCGCTTAGTCTGCGCCGAAACCACATACAGCAACGCCGTAGTCATCGCACAAGTCGAGCGCGCCAAGTACATCCCCAACAAAAACGATGTGGACGTTTCCATCTACACCCTGCGGCTGGAGCACAAACTGCGCGGAAAGATCTCTCCGGTCTTTCGGATCAAAGAGCCGAACGACAGCGGCCGCGCCCCTTTTTACTGGCGTGCTGGTAAAAGCTACCTTCTGTTCTTGAACAACCACTGGTACCCCGGCTATTGGGCAGTAGACGGCTGCGGAAACTCCGGTCCCCTCAACAAATCAAAGCCCGTGCTTGCCGCAGTGGAAAAAACGCTGCGCTCTCACCGGGATCCTCTGCTCTCAGGGCAGGTAACAACAGATTCCTGGACCACCGGAATTGCAGATGTATTGGTTACAGTCAGGAGCAAGGGTAAAGTCATCCACCTGACAACTTCAGCAAATGGACGATTCCAACTGCACGTACCATCCGGAACATACACAGTCTCAGCGCAGCTCCACGGACGGCCGATTCCCCCCAATCCGTTAAGTTACGAAAATCCCCGACTATTGAATCTCAAGAGAGGCACGTGTACTCAGGTCGCTTTTGCCGAGCACTAACCAGGATTCCCCCACGGATTCACCCGGTCCTAGCCTCCGGCCATCCCAAACACTTGCGAGTTCCTTGCTCGGATGAACCAGCGATACTTCTAACGCACAATTACAATCAATAGCACTGGCATTTCCTTGCGCCGGAGGCACGTTTACCCGTGCGGCAAGCACCGCCGAACGCGCGTTTGCCAAGACAACCAGTTCCGCCGTAGGTACTGGTCTGCAGCCAACTTCAGAAAGGACCACGATGGATCGCCTCCTCGACGGCTACCGAAAATTCCGCGCCGAAGCCTTCCCCGGACGCAAAGACCACTTCCGCCTGCTCGCCTCCAGCCAGGCTCCGGAAGTACTCTTCATCACCTGTGCCGACTCACGCGTCGTCCCCGACCTGATCCTGCAATCCGAACCCGGCGACCTCTTCCTCTGCCGCAACGCAGGAAACGTCATCCCTCCCGGCGGAGAAATGGCCGGTGGCGTCTCCGCCACCATCGAGTACGCCGTCGAAGTTCTCAAGGTCAAGCACGTCATTGTCTGCGGACACTCCGACTGCGGCGCCGTCAAAGCCGCCCTCGACCCCACTCGCGGACTCGAATCCCTGCCACTCACCGAGCAGTGGCTGCACTTCATCAAATCAGCCTGGGACTACATGCCGCCCGACGTCCCGGACGATCCAAACGAGCGCCACACCGCTCTCATCCACGCCAACGTCATCGCGCAGCTCAATCACCTCAAGTCCCACCCCGAAATCGCCAAGGGACTCGAACGCGGCACCCTCCAGGTGCACGGCTGGTACTACGACATTCTTACCGGCGACCTCGAAGCCTACGACCAAACGCAAAAGCGCTTCATCCCTCTCGAACAGTACGCCGCCGCGCTCCCCGCCATCCGCTGACGCAATTTCCGCAATGGATGGGGGCCCCACCCAACACAACGGAGTCATTCTGAGGCGAAGCCGAAGTATCCCGATGAACCGCCGGCTGGGAACACCGCTTCAGGCTTCCCCACAACTCCTATCCACTCCAGCTTTTCTTTGCGTCTTGGCGGTGGAATTTGCCTTTGCGCCCAAGGTGCGTGTGCCCGCGCGGCCAGCACCATCAATGCGCGCCCGCCGGCGCTCGCCCGTGCGCCACCTTCTTGAAGAACCATACCAGGATGACGCACGCGGCGCTCAACAGCGCTGTCCATCGAAACACATCGATAAACGCCCACAGCAGCGATTGCTGCTGCAGCATCCCATAGATTTGCCCCTGCGCTGCCCCTGCCGCATCGGCGGGATTGGTCTGTCGCGACAGATACCCGTTCAACGCATGCAGTCTCTGCTGCAACCACGTCTGCCCCATCGGCAGGTAATTCGTAAGGTTCGTCTGGTGAAAGTCGCTCCGCCGCACCAGTTCCGTCTGCGTCAGTGAAATCCCAATCGATCCGCCCACGTTGCGCATCAGGTTAAAGATGCCGCTCGCATTACCCATCTGCTCGTTGCGCAGCGTTCCGTAGGTCTCCGTTGCAATCGGCACAAACACAAAGCTCAGCGCAAAGCCGGTGATGACGATCGGCCACAACAGCGTCGTCGGACCAATCTCCAGGTTCGAATTGCCGAAAATCAGCGACGTCACCGTAAACACCAGGAAACCAAACGTCAGCAGTATCCGCGCATCGATCTTGTTGCCGATCAGCCCGATCACAGGCATGCCCAGAATCGACCCCACGCCTCTGGGAAACACCACCAGCCCCGCCGAAAACGCCGTATACCCCAGCAACTCCTGGAAGTACAGAGGCAGCACCGTGATCATCGAATAGATGCAGATGCCGAACGCAAAAATCAGAGTGCATCCAATCGCGAAATTCCAGTCCTTGAACGTCTTCAGGTTCACCAGCGGCTTGTCCTTCCGCCACGAGTGAACGACGAACCATATAAATGCAATCGTGAACACCGCAAAGGTCCAGCGAACCCAGTCCGCGCCAAACCAGTCCGCCTCTTGTCCCTTATCAAGCATGATCTGCAGCGTGCCGGTCCACAGTGCCAGCAGGCCAAAACCAATCCCGTCGAACTTGCCCGGATTCGCCTTCCGCACATAATGCGGATCGTGTACGAAGCGGCTGATCATGATCACCGCCAGGATGCCCACGGGAATGTTGATGTAGAACGCATACCGCCAGCTGTAGGTATCTGTCAGCCAGCCGCCCAGCGTCGGACCAATCACCGGCGCCACCACCACGCCAAAGGCAAACACCGCCATGGCCGCCGCGCGCTTGGCGGGCGGAAAACTCTCCATCAGAATCGACTGCGACAACGGCTGCAGCGCCCCACCGCCCGCGCCCTGAATCACGCGCGCAATCAATATGAATCCAAGCGTCGGCGCCATCCCGCAGAAAAACGACGAAATCGTAAAAATGATCACGCACGTGATCAAAAACCGCTTCCGCCCAAACCGCAGCGCAAACCAGTTACTCGCCGGCAGAATCACGGCGTTGGACACCAGGTAGCTCGTCAGCACCCAGGTGGCTTCATCGGTCGTCGCCGAAAGCGATCCCGCAATATACGGCAGCGCCACCGACGCAATCGATGTATCCAACACCTCCATGAATGTCGCCAGCATCACAGAAGCGGCAATCAGCCATGGATTCACCCCTCCTGTATCTGGTGTCTGCGACTCAATCTCAGCCATTCAGTTCTTATCTTTTCGTTCGGTCGTTCGTCAGGCGTTTGCGCCGGTTTGCATTCCCGGTTCCGTGCTCAGTCCGGCGTTTACGTTAGGAAAATCTGCGCACATCCGTACCCTTCAGCGGCTATGCGCGCCATAGAAAATAGTTTCGGCGGAAAACTCTCAGCGAAACACTTCCATTGGATACTGTTCCACTCGGTTCGGATGCAGCCTTTGCCTCGAATTCGCTCCCGCGTCGGCCCCTCACGCCACTCCTTCATTTATTTTGCCTGTTTTTCATCTCCACACTGGTGGCCGCAAGGCGGCGGGTCAGGTATCCTGTTGCGCGAAGTCCAGAAGTCCCCCATATTCACTCCAAACGCAGAAGAGGACATTCATCTTATGGCGATCGCACGGCAGGTCATCACTTCGCTTCTACCAGACGGCACTGACATGCTTGGTACCAAGCATATCGCTGTCAAAATTGCAGACGAAAGCATCGTCTCCGGCTCCCTGCTCACCGTTGAAAGCAACCATTTCTGCGTACTCAAGTCCCGCGGCGCTGTCCTCCAGGTCTACGAGACCGGCCAGTATGCCATCACCACTCCGGACAAGCCTCTCCTCGGTTCCATAGCCCAGGGCTTCTTCGGCGGCAATTCTCCATGGGTTTATGAGGTCATCTACGTCAACCGCTCCAAGCTCCTGCTCCGCAGTGAGGGTATCGCCACCAGCGAAGAAATGGCAGAAATGGCCTACCAGGTCGACTACTACATCCACGTCGACAGCAAGGAAGCCGCACTCGACCTCATTACCCACCTCCCCTTCAATGGCCACTTCATTGACACAAAGGAAGTCGCCGACTACGCCGGCCCCGCCATCGAGCAGTCCATCAACCAGATCGTCCAGGTCACCAAAATGGAGGACATCAACGAGCACATCGGCGAAGTCCGCGAACTCGTCAAAAACCACCTCACCGAATTCCTCCGCATCTACGGCATCACCCTCAACGATCTCAAAATCCTCATCATGCCCAAGGACGAGCGCATGCGTGAGCTCATCTCGCTGCAGGCCATGGGCCTTTCGCCCATTGAGGCCGTTCGCTACTACCTTGCGCTCCGCATGGCCGACCGCGGCCTCATCTCCGCGCCCAACGCCGCCGCCGGAGTCCCTTTCTCCATCGGCGGCCAACCGACCGGCTTCTACGACATCAGCAAGGACACCGGCACCACCGCCAACCGTATACCACCCCTGCCCGAGGTCAAGTAATGGCCCTCTTTGACTTCTATGACGCGGGTCCCATCCGTCAGATCGCGACCAACCTCTTCTACGGATGGGGCTACAACTTCTACCGCCTCGAAAATCAGCTACGCGCGGACGACCAGCTCGTCCGCGCCAAGGCGGCCTGGCTTCTCGGCCGGGCTCTCTCCTCGGTCGAAACCGCCGAATCCGACTACCGTCGCGAATTCCTCCCGCCGCCCAGCCGTCAGCATCCGTTTCCTGACGCCTCCGCGGTCGCCTCGGCCCAGAAGATCGAGCGCCTCGCCGCCTCCATCCGAGCCCTCGAAGCCGCCATGCAGGAGCAGCCCGTCCCCGAGAACGACCGCATGACCCAGCGCTATCGCAAAGAAGCTCCCACCCTCCAGGCCCTCATCTCCCAGGACGAACTTCTCGTCGGCCGCTGCGAAATGCTGCGCTCCATTCTGGAGGGCCAGTCCGCCTCCGTCATCCTCGAAAGAATGTCCTCTATCGAGAACGGCCTCACCTCCATCCGGGAAAATCTCCGGCAGCGCGCCGCCATCCTTCTGCAACCCGCCTGATGCGCGGGCAGCACGCAGACGGTGCCCCGCACCGTCTGCATCGTCTATCCCCTCCTTCAGCTCGCCACTGCCTCCTGCTGCTTGCGCCACGCCTTCGCCTCCGCGGAGTTCACCCACTCGCCCGCTACCTGCCGCGTCGCAATGTTCACGCGATTGAAGAAATTGATCATGGCAATGGAAAACACCAGTATCGCCAGCGCCTGTTCGTCATAGTGCCGCGCAGCCTCATCCCACACATCGTCGGGCACGCCGATCTCGCAGCCGGCCTTCCCCCTGCGGCAACCGAACTTCGCGGAGCCGAACACTGGGCCAGGCAGGCCATCACCTTCGCCCGCGACGCGGTCTTCGCTCGCCCTGCTCTCATCGACGGTGCGGCCGGCGTCGTCATTGCGCCGCGCGGACGTCTCTTCCGCGCCCTGCGCTTCACGCTTCTCAACGGCAAAATCGCGGAAATCGACGTCATCGCCGACCCTTCCCGCCTGCGCACTCTGGAGGTTGCCTTGCCTGCCCTCGAATGAACCTCTCAACTCCCGCCCGTCGAAACCTCGGCAGTGCCGTCCTTCAGCTCTTTGAGTTCGCGCATCCGTTTGCCCCGAATCGCCCCGATCGTCATGCCCGCCCCGCTCAACAGCAGCATGGCAAACGCAAGATCCACCAGAAAATTCCACGACGGTCCCCGAACATGCACCACCCGCAGCGCCAGCACCACCGTAATCAGTCCTCGCGGATGCATCCAGAAGGCAAGCTCCCGCTCCAATCGGTGCGCATCTGGCCACAGCAGACCGCTCATCACGATGGACAGCAACCGCGCCACCAGGATCGCCGCGAAGATCACCAGAATCGGAAGCCATTCGCTCACAAATCCCTCGAACCGGATGTCCATTCCCACCAGCACAAAGAAAAACGTCCGTACTAGGAAGCTCAGCTCCGCGTGAAACGCCAGCAGGCCGGCCTGCTCGGCGCCGGCTTGCTCCGCGCCTGCCTGCATTCCCAACCCGGCGCTGAGGTAATGCCGAGCCAGCGGCAAATTGGAAAGCGCCAGGCCGAAAATCAGCACCGCCAGCAAATCCCCGCCGCCGGCCGCGTCCGTCACGGCAAACAGCACCAGCACCGCGCCAAAGGTCAGCACCTGCCAGAAGCGTCGGTCAGAGAGACGCGGCAGCAGAAATGCCCAACCCACTCCGGCCACAACTCCCAGCGCCAGGCTGATCGAAAGCTTCACCGCAAAGCCTCGTATCAGCATCGCCACGGGCACCGTCCCGGCCGGTGCATTCAATAAACCGGTCACGGTCAGAACCGAAAGAATATCGGCCATCGCCCCCTCGACCGTCAGAATCATCTTCAGACCCGGCCGCAGCCGCATCGTCTGCATCACCGGCAGTGACACCGATGCGCTCACACCCCCCAGCACCGCCGCCACGATCAGCGATGCCTTCCACGGAAGCCCCATCAACTCGTGCACCGCCACGCCAACCAGCACCAGGCAAAGCAGGTAGCTCATCACCGCCAGCACAATCCCCGCAGGGAAAAACCGCAGCATCTGCCGCAGATCCAGATCCAGCCCGGCTTCCAGCAGAATCAGGATCAGCGCCAGGGTTCCGAAACCCTCCCTCAGCCCTTGATACTTTGTCAGGTTCATCAGGTGCAGGCCCGGTCCCAGCAGTACACCGGTTCCCATCAGCACCAGTACGTCAGGAATCCCTGTCTTGCGCGCCAGCAGGTTCGCAAGAAAGGCCAGCACCAGCAACCCTCCCAGCAGCCCGAAGAAAAGCGTCAGATTCAAGATGGCTCCTATTCCCGCCGGATAATTCCAACTTATACGTTCGCGAAATCATTCATCGAACACTGATCTGCCTCCCGGGCCTCATCGGCAGAGCTTTTATTCTCCTTCAGATGGCCGGAACCTGCACCGCGGTCCTTCCCGGACGCACTCCTGTTCCTCCCTTTCCCTCCACCGCGTTTGACCCTTGCCACGTTGCCTCCGTACCATAAAGCAGGTCGCCATTTCTGTTCTCGCCCGCCCTGTTTCCTCGCGGCGTCGAGTGACCAACTCCTTATCGGCGACAATCACTTGGAAGGCACACGTTGACTGCGACAGATACCATCGACAATCACCAGAGTCCTCAGGAAGAATCCATCGCTGCCGAGCAGCATCACGAACATGACGGCCACGATCATGACCACGAACACGACCATCCGCACGGCCCTACCCTGAATCCGGCCTGCACCCGCGAAGTCGAAATCGAAATTCCCGCTGACGAAGTCGGCAAGGCCTTCCGTGCCGTCGTCAAGCGATACCAGAAACAGGCCCGCATCCCCGGCTTCCGCGTCGGCAAAGTGCCCGAGTCCCTCATTCGCGGGCGCTTCCACGATAGCATCCAGCAGGATGTTGTCGAGACCATCATCCCCACCCACTTCCGCACCGCCATTGAGCAGCAAAATCTTCAGCCCGTCTCCCAGCCTCAGGTCACTGACCTTCATCTGCACGACGGCGAACCCCTTCGCTTCAAGGCTGTTTTTGAAGTACTGCCGTCCTTCTCCGTGGAGGGGTACCAGGATGTCAAAGTCGAAAAGCCCGACACCGCGCTGACTGACGCTGAATTCGACCAAGAACTGAAGCGCATCATCGATTCCCGCTCCACCATGGAGCCCGTCACTGAAGACCGCACCCTCGCCGACGGCGACTTCGCCCAGATCACCTTCAAGGGCGAACTCCACTCCCCCGAACCCGAAACTGAATCCGAATCCCCGGCCCAGCCCATCGAAGGTCAGGACGTCCTCGTCGAAGTCGGTGGCTCCAATACTCTGCCTGCCTTCAATGAAAGCCTGCGCGGCGCAAAACCCGGCCAGGAGCTCAAGTTCGAGGTCGACTACCCCGAGGACTTTGGCGAAAGGCGCCTCGCCGGTAAGACCGTAGCCTATGATGTCACCGTCAATGGCATCAAAAAGCGCGTCCAGCCCGAACTCAATGACGAATTCGCCAAGGAACTCGGCGACTACCAGTCCTTCGACGAATTCAAGCAAAAACTCCGCGAGCACATGGCGTCGGAAAAAGCCCGCCGTGTCGAGGCCGAAACCCGCGACAAGCTCGTCGAAGCGCTCTCCGCTCGCTACGAAGTTCAAGTCCCCGAATCGATGGTCCAGAATCAGGTCGACGCCCGCCTCGACCGCGGCCTGCGAGCGCTCGCCGCACAGGGCATGCGCACCGAAGATATGCGCAAGCTCGACTTCACCCGGCTCCGCGCCGCTCAGCGCGACTCCGCCGTCGCTGAAGTCAAGGGAATGCTCATTCTCGATCGCATCGCCGACGAAGAAAAAATCGAGGTCTCTGAGGATGAGCTCAACGAACAGCTTTTCCTGCTCTCCATGCAGACTCAGGAACCCGTCGATGCCCTTCGCCATCGTTTGACCAGCGAGGGCAACCTCGTTAGAATCCGGGAACAAATCCGGCGCGAAAAGGCCGGAAAGTTGCTGGTTGACAGACTAAGTTAAGTAGGAAATCTCGGCCGTGCGCGACCTTTTCGTCGCGCCGGCCATCAACTCTTTACCAGCACCGAAGCTTTCTGGCTTCGAGGAACGGACAGAAATCCATGGCACTTGTACCTATGGTCATCGAGCAGACGAATCGCGGCGAGCGCGCCTACGATATCTACTCCCGTCTGCTGCGCGATAACATCATCTTCCTCGGTACTCCCATCGACGACCAGATCGCCAATCTGATCATCGCCCAGTTGCTTTTCCTGTCCGCAGAAGACCCCGATAAGGATATCCAGCTCTACATCAACTCGCCCGGCGGCTCCATCACCGCCGGTCTCGCCATTTACGACACCATGCAGTTCATCAAGAACGATGTCGTCACCTACTGCATAGGCCAGGCCGCCAGCATGGGCGCATTTCTCCTCATGTCCGGCACTGCCGGAAAGCGTTTTGCCCTGCCCAATTCCCGAATCCTCATTCATCAGCCCTCTATGGGGGGGTTATCTGGTCAGGCTACCGACATCGATATTCATGCCCGGGAGATTTTGCGCATTCGTGAGATTACGAATAAGCTTATGTCTAAGCACACCGGGCAGACCCTTGAGCGCATCGAGCGCGACGTGGAGCGCGACTTTATTATGAATGCGCCCCAGGCCAAGGAATATGGCATCATTGACGACATTATCGACCGGCCGCGCGTCTAGGGTTCCCCCCACCGTTCCTCAGGCTTTGGTCGATTTCCAAGGAGCATCAGGAAAATGAAGACGCGCACCGGCTCGGACGACACCCTCCGCTGTTCTTTTTGCCACAAATCCCAGGATGCCGTGGCCAAGCTCATCTCCTCGCCCAGCGACTACCCACGCGCATATATCTGCGACGAGTGCGTAGCCGTCTGCAACTCCATCCTTGAGGATGACCGCGTCGAGACCCCCGCGGGTGCACCACCCACCCAGCTCCCCAAACCGCTCGAGGTCAAGGCTTTTCTCGACGAATACGTCATCGGACAGGACCAGACCAAGAAGAAGCTCGCCGTCGCCGTCTACAACCACTACAAGCGCATCCAGATGAACCGCATGCGCGGCAACGATGTCGAACTCGCTAAGTCCAACATTCTGCTCGTCGGACCCACCGGCAGCGGCAAGACCCTGCTGGCTCACACCCTCGCCAAGATGCTCGATGTCCCCTTCGCCATCGTCGACGCCACCACCCTCACCGAGGCCGGCTACGTCGGCGAAGACGTTGAAAACATCATTCTCAAGCTCCTTCAGGCAGCCGACGGCGACGTCGCCCGTGCCCAGACCGGCATCATCTACATCGACGAAATCGACAAAATCGGCCGCAAGGACGAAAACCCCTCCATTACCCGCGATGTCTCCGGCGAGGGTGTTCAGCAGGCCCTGCTCAAGATTCTAGAAGGCACCGTCGCCAACGTCCCCCCGCAGGGTGGCCGCAAGCATCCCCATCAGGAATTCACCGCCGTCGACACCACCAATATCCTCTTTATCTGTGGTGGCGCCTTCGTCGGCCTCGAGCGCGTTGTCGGCCGCCGCGTCGGCAAAAAAGCCCTCGGCTTCAAGGCCATTGCGGAAAACGAGCAGCGGGAAGACGGCCAGCCCGTCCGGCCACAGCGCGATGCTGAACTCCTCCGCCTCGCCGAACCGCAGGATCTCATCCGCTACGGCCTCATTCCCGAATTCGTCGGGCGCCTGCCCGTCATCGGAATCCTCGATGAGCTGGACGAAGCGGCACTGGTCGAAATCCTCACCAAGCCCCGCAACGCCATCCTCAAGCAGTATCAAAAGCTCTTCGAGTTCGAAGGCGTCAGCCTCGTCTTCTCCGATGAAGCCGCCCACGCCATCGCCCTCGAGGCTCTCGACCGCAAAGTCGGCGCACGCGGCCTCCGCATGATCCTCGAAGAGCTCATGCTCGACCTCATGTACCACCTGCCCAGCAATAAGCGTGTCAGTGAGCTTGTCATTTCGGCGGAAATGGTCAAGCGACGCGACCTCTCCCTCAGCCTCCTAGACAAAGCCGGCTGATCTCCCGCCAACTCCCAGATCGTCGTCTCCGTCATGCCAAGTCCCGCCCCCGCGCGGGACTTGGCATTGATTTCCTTGCATTTACTCTTCCTCTAACCCTCATTTCTCACAGGCAAGTTGTCGAGAGCGGCGGGTGGAATGAAGAAAAGTGATTGGAAAGGCCGTCATTTCATGGCATAACTGCGTTGTCAAAGCGTAGTTGGAG
>JAJZAL010000274.1 GCA_021799405.1 Acidobacteriota bacterium | reverse complement strand
ATTTGGATGTCAGTTGCTGGACCGCAACCTGATCCTGTTGGACGGTTCGCTCGAGTTGCTTCACCCTTTGTGCGAGCACGAGCGCTTTTCCCTTGTAATCGGGATGCTGCGCCTGCAGAGTTGCCAGGCGCAATGCCGAAGCAAAGGCCTGATCCACCTCGTGATCGGCCAGCCGTTCGGCATCGCGGGCGTACTCGCCCTCCTCGGCAGTTACGGCCATTGCCGCAAGTTCCTGGGCGGTTTGCCATGGGCTTATATCAACGAGAGATTGTGGCGCGCTGCCAACGCCGCGCGCGCCGCGGCGGCTTCGCAGGAATGCGAGACGCGCCATAGCGCCGCTCGTAGTCCATGAGAACAACACACACGCAACGAGTAGCGCGAGCAACACGACCAGAGAGATAAGCCGTGTTCTGTCGAAGATGCGGAAATGGGCACCTCCGTTACCGCCGTGAGCAATTGGGGAAATTGCCATACGTCCATTTTTACAGCAGACCGAGGAAAGTATACATGAGAAATGAAAGGATGGAAATGCAGTGAGGCATCTTAAATGGACGTTCTGGCTGGATTTCGGCCCATCCGCTTTGTAGCTACAATCGGAGAATCCCGGCGCCGCATTCGTGCGCCGAACAGCACGCTCAACCGTAACCCAAGGAAATTAACGAATGTCGAACGATGATCGCACCAAGATAATTCCCAGGAGAACGCCGGAATCAGCGGCCATGTTGGCAAGCGTCAAACGAGCTATGACGATCACCGCTAAGCTCAACCGTTTGACGTTCAACGATGCGGACGAAGTCCGGGCCTTGTTCAGCGATCTCATCGGCAAGAAAGTGGACGACAACTTTTTGTTAATCCCACCGTTCTACACAACCGGCGGAGTCGATATCCGTGTCGGGCGCAATGTTTTCGTTAATCAGAACTGTACTTTTTATGACCTTGGCGGGCTCGATATTGGCGATGATGTGATGATCGGGCCGAACGTCAGTATCATCACGTCTGGCCATCCAATTGAACCTTCTCAGCGGCGCGCCCTCGTCGTCGCCAAGCCTATCGTGATTGAGAAAAACGTCTGGATCGCAGCTGGCGCGACGATCATCGGTGGCGTAACAGTAGGCGAGAACTCGGTTGTCGCGGCGGGTTCGGTAGTCACCAGGGACGTTCCCCCGAATACTCTGGTCGGAGGAAATCCAGCGAGAGTCATTCGTTCGATAGGCGAATGAGGAAATGTCCGCAAGGGAACGAAACGGTAACCTCAGACTGCCCCACTCCCGAATGCAGGTTTCGCGCATCCGCAGCCTTGCGGAAGGACTGGCGCACGGCAGAAAATGAGGCTGTGCTTGCAAGAACGCTACTTACCGGATGGGGAGTTATCTTACTTGGCGTGATTCTTGCGGTTCCGCCGCAAATCGCAGCAGGAGCGCATCAGCCGGCTCCCAGGCCACATGCGATTCCTCCATCCGGACTGCGCGTCGATATCAACCACGCCACTGCGGATGAATTGATGAAGGTTCCCGGCATGACTCGTACCTGGGCCGGCCGTATCGTGCGCTTCCGGCCTTACCGCAGCAAGCTCGACCTGATAGATCGCGGCGTGGTCACAAGCCGGGTCTATGACCGCATTAAGGATTATGTAATTGCCCATCGCCCGGGGCAGTGATTCTCTGCGCTATGCTTCAGTCTCCGCGCCGATTTTGGTGATGCCGCGCTTCAGCACCTGGCTCAGGATGACGTAGAGCACAGGGATAAAGACCAGGTTCAGCACCGTGGAGAGCAACATGCCGCCTACGATCGTGGTGCCCACCGAGCGCCGTCCGATCGCGCCCGCGCCGGTAGCAAAGACCAGCGGCAGCACGCCGAGGATGAAGGCGAATGACGTCATGAGAATCGGCCGCAGCCGTAGTTCCGCGGCTTCAATGGCAGCCTCGGCGATGGAGCGGCCCTTGCGCCGCAATTGTTCGGCAAATTCCACAATCAGGATCGAGTTTTTGGCTGCGAGGCCGATCAACATCACCAGGCCGATCTGGCAGTACACGTCATTGGAGAAGCCGCGCAGCGCCACCAGTCCCAGCGCGCCCAGTACCGCCATGGGCACAGCCAGCAAAATGATGAAGGGCAGAGCAAAGCTCTCATACTGCGCTGAAAGCGTGAGGTAGACCACCAGAATGCCCAGGCTGAAGATGATGAGCGCCTTGCCGCTGGACTCGAGTTCATCCAGAGTCAGACCTGTCCATTGGTACGTCATGCCGGGCATCATGACCTTTTGGGCCAGCTTCTCCATGGCGGTGATCGCCTGTCCGGAGCTATAGCCGCGGGCGGGCGAGCCGTCGATCTCCACGGCGCGGAAGAGGTTGTAGTGCGTAATGACCGGCGGGCCGGAACTGTTTGCTACCGAGACCAGATTGTCGAGAGGAATCATCTGGCCCGAGTTCGAGCGCACATAAAAGCTATGGATGTCGCCAGATCTCATGCGGAACGGCTGATCGGCCTGTACGAACACGCGGTACGTGCGGTTGTTGAAGTCGAAGTCGTTTACGTACTCCGAGCCCATGAAGATGCTCAGCGTATCGGTGATCTGCGAGAGCGGGACGCCCATGGCCTTGGCTTTATCGCGGTCGATCGTCACGAGCTCCTGTGGATCGTTGGCCGAGAAGGTAGTAATCAGTCCTGTCAGATCGTTCGATTGGCGGCTCTGGTTCACGATCTGGTGCGCCACCCGGTCCATGTCGCTGAGGGTATTGTTTCCCTGGTCCTGAAGCATGAACTGAAATCCGCCGTAGCTGCCCACGCCCTGCACCGCCGGAGGCTGAATGATCGCCACCATCCCACCATTGGGGGCAAACATGAGCTGTTGCAGCTTGGGGGACAATCTTGCCACGATATCCGCTGCCGAGTGCCCTTTGCCGCGCCGCTGATCCGCGGGCTTCGTCGAGACAAACATCATGCCCGAGTTCGAGGCCGTGCCCGAAAAGCTGAAGCCCATCACCGAGAAAGCGCCTGCGATGTCGGGATCGGTGGCGAGAATTGCCTGAGCGCGATCGGCCAGGGCCGTCGTGTAGGAGAGCGAGGAACCCGGCGGCGCCTGTACGATGACGAAGAGGTAGCCCTGATCCTCCTGAGGGATAAATCCGGTAGGAACATGCTGGTACATCCAAACGGTGGCGCCCAGCCCGGCAAAGAACACCAACAGCAACAGATACCGCATGCGCAGCGCGACGTGAATCGCCCGCGCGTAGGTGCGGCCCATCCAGGTAATGGTGGAATCGGCTCCGTGAATAAACCCGGCAAAGGCGTGCGACACCGGCCGGATATGAAGAAAATCCAGTTGATGAGGCCGGGCCTCTTCACCGCGCAAAAACAGCGCTGAAAGCGCCGGGGAAAGCGTCAGGGCGTTGAAGGCCGAGATGGCGATGGAAAAGGCGATCGTCAGCGAGAACTGCCGGTAGAGAATGCCGGTGGTGCCGGGGAAAAACGAAACCGGCACAAAGACCGCAATCAGTACCAGAGATGTGGCAATGACCGCGCTGGTTACTTCGCTCATCGCGCGCGATGTGGCGGCATGCGGATCTGAGTGTTCCATGTGCATGTGCCGCTGCACATTCTCAATAACCACGATTGCGTCATCCACCACCAGGCCCGTGGCGAGCGTAATGCCGAACAGCGTAAGCGAGTTGACGGAGAATCCGAAAAGCTTGATGAAAGCGAAGGTGCCGATCAGCGAGACCGGGATGGTAACGGACGGGATGATGGTGGCGCGCCAGTCGAGCAGGAAGAGAAAGATCACCGAGATCACAATCGCGATGGCCTCGGCCAGAGTGACCAGCACCTCGCGAATCGAATCGCCTACGACGGTCGTGGAGTCGAACGCGATGGCGTATTCAAGGCCCGGCGGAAATCTCTTTGACAATTCCTGCAACGCGGCCTTGGCCTCGCGGTCCACATCCAGGGCGTTGGCGTTTGAAAGCTGCATAACGCCGATGCCCATGGCCTCGCGCCCCATGTATTTGAGCGAACTGCTGTAGTCTTCGGCGCCAATCTCGGCGTGGCCGATGTCTTTCAGCAGCACCAGCCCGTCCGGAGAATTCTTCACGATGATGTTGTCGAACTCCTGGGGACTTGTGAGCCGCCCGACCACGCGCACCGGAATCTGAAAGGCCTGATGGGGATCAGAAGGAGGCTGGCCAAGCTGGCCGGCGGGAACCTCAATATTTTGTTCCTGCAAAGCACTCACAACATCAGAGGCCGTCAGGCCACGAGCGGCCATCCGCACGGGATCAAGCCACACGCGCATGGCATACTTGCGCTCGCCGAAGATCATTACATCACCCACGCCGGGCACGCGCTTGAGCGCATCTTTCACATACACATCGAGGTAGTTGGAGATGAACTCGCTCGAATAGCGCCCGTCGCGCGTAAAGAAGCCGGCGCCAAAGACGAAGTTGCTTCTCGACTTGGTGATGGTGATGCCGGTTGAATTCACGGCGGCGGGTAGCCGTCCCTGCACGCTGGCTACTCGGTTCTGCACGTCTACGGCTGCGATGTCCAGATCGTAGCCGGTTTGAAAGGTCGTGGTGATCGAGCTGTCGCCGCTGTTGGTACTGGAAGAGTCGATATAGCGCATCCCCTCAACGCCGTTAATCGCTTCTTCGAGGGGGATCGTGACGGCCTTCTCTACGGTCTCGGCGTTGGCGCCAACATAGTTGCAGCTTACCGTCACCTGCGGCGGTGCCAGGGTGGGATACATGGCAACCGGCAGAGTCGGAATGCACACGGCCCCGGCCAGGATGATCATCAACGCGCAGACCGTCGCAAAGACCGGCCGGTGAATGAAGAAGTCGACAAACAAGATGGGCCTACTTTCTCTTCGGCGTGTTGGGCGCACAAATCATTACACGCGTTGCCGGAGACACAGGTTCAACCGGCCGCGGTCAGCCGCCTATGGGCAGAACCGGCATGCCGTTCACCAGGAACTGGGTGTCGGACACGATGACCCGGTCGCCCGCTTTCAATCCTGAAGTGATGGAGTACGAGTTGCCCACCGTGGCGCCCAGGGTGACAGGCGTCTGAATGGCTGCAAAGTGTCCGTTCTGCTGGCGCATCACAAAGACAAAGCTTTGTCCGCCGAGCCGTACCACCGCCAGCACCGGAATCACCGCCATGGGGGTGGTGCTCCAGATGATCCGCGCCTTGATCATCTGCGCATTGCGCAGGATCTCCGGCGTCGCCTCCACGGGAGCTTTCACGAGGATCCCCTGGAGCGTGCTATCCACCTGCGGCGAAACGAAATAAATCCTGGTTTGTTCCAGAAGTTTGTTGCTGTTATCCATCAGGTCGACGTTCAGCCCCATCTTCACCTGGCTGGAGCGTTCCGTGGGGACATAGATATATGCCTCAAAATCCTTGTGCTCGTCCACCGTGGTGAGGACGGTGGAGGGCGAAACATAGTCGCCGATATGCACCGGAATGTCGCCGACCACGCCATCGAACGGCGCGCGGATGGTGTAGTAGGCCAGCAGTTGCGCCTGCGTTTTGCGCGACTCGACCGCGGCCTCATAATCAGCCTTGGCGTTTTGGTACGCCTGCTGGGCCTGTTCGTAGGTGTCGCGGCTGGTTACGCCCGCGTCGAACAGCTTGCGTTGCCGATCCGCCTCGATGGTGTCGTAATCGTAGAGGGCCCTTTTCTGCCGCTCAGTCGCGCGCAGTGAGTCGACCATTGCCTGCTGTTGCCGTGGATCGATCTCCATCAGTGCCTGGCCGGCTTTCACGTGATCGCCCGAGCGGACCAGAATCTGCGTCAATTGTCCGCTTACCTGCGGCTGCATGGTAGCCGAGCGGCGCGACTTGACGGTGGCCATATAATCGCTGCTCTGCGGCACCGGCTCCATCTTCACGGTCGCCGACTGCACCGGCATCCCCTGCATCGGCGGCCCATCGGTTGCCGCCCCCTTTTTCTGGCAGCCGGTCGCCGCCAACCCCATAAGAACCAAGGAGGCAACTCCATAGAAATGTCTCAACGTGCTATCCCTCACTCGATCTTTCCTCGTCCCAGGCTGGTTCGGCCTGCACGTTTGCCTGATGACAGAACGACTTGAACGCCTGATCACGGAATTGCCGCATAAATCGCCTCTGCAGCCTCCGGTCCGGTGGCACTATGCGCACAACCTGCTTTCGGGGAGAATCAGTGCGAAAATTCCTGCTCCATCTGACGCCTGAAGCGGAAATATCGACGCAAAAAATCTCCTCCGCGTGCTTCAAGCCGGACGCCAAAGCCCCTATTCTGGCCTACAGTGTGTGCTGCATTAAAGAATAGCGCAGTTTGCTGGGCAGTTTCTCGCGGCCCAAGGCTGGGGTCCGCCCGCAGTTGGATCCGCGGCTCAGACAGATCATCTTTGACACCGTCTTTCTGAGTTGATAGCCTTCATAAGGGCGTATATAGCCCGTGTGGGTTATTTGTCGTCTTCAGTATGTCCCCGTCGTCTAGCCCGGCCTAGGACACCGCCCTTTCACGGCGATAACACGGGTTCAAATCCCGTCGGGGACGCCAATAGATTGAGCTACTTGCAAATCCCGTCC
>JAJZAL010000273.1 GCA_021799405.1 Acidobacteriota bacterium | reverse complement strand
GACGCCGAGCAGAACCTGGTGCTTCTCGCCGGCTGCCAGACCGTCGAGAAGCTGCTCGATGGCGCGGGGTTGGTCGCCGCGTGGCTTGTAGCTGGTCACCAACTGAAAGTCCATGGTGGGATTATAACGGAATAAGGGCGAACGTACGGCGAATATCGACCTGCGCAGGGGCCTTAACTTGACTGCGCGGCTCTTTCGTTCTTTCTCGGCGTGGCCCATTTTTGCACTTTTTCGATGAAGGACCTCCTCTCAGCAACGTTTGCTCGGAGATTGGTGAAGATGAAAGAAAAAGCTTCCGCCGTCTCGTCCGCAATGTCGATACACTGCTCTTCACTGAGTCCGTGAACCGCCTTACTCACTAACTCGTACAACACACCGAGCGGATTTATTCCGTTGACTTTGAGGTTTTCCGGAAAGACCGTACTCGCGACCCGGAGCTTTTCCTCATATGGGGTGTAAACCTCAGAATCGCGCGCACCTCGCATCTTAGCGACTATCTCAGGAGCTACGTCATAACTTTCGGCCAGCGACGCCGCGACTTCAATCAACTCGTTCGTCTTGTCTTCCACCACTCTCCGAAAATAGACGGCGGCGCCCAAACCATATCCATTGTTGCGGCACACCAAAGCCTTTCGATAGAGGGCGGACGCATTCTCGCCAATGCATTCCTGAAGGCCTTTCGGGATCTCAGCTGTCAACATCGGAAGTTGCCCGATCTTCATCAGATGCCAGGTCCAACCGCCATTTACATTCTTCGTTTGGGAACCTCTATAAATCACAAACAAAGCCGACTCGCTGCAGAGGCTGCATTGATAGCCGACACTCTTGACCGGCGTGTGTCTCTCGGTCAACGGTTCCTCTGTATAGAGTTTGGCCCAGGTTGTTTCTTTCTTGCACTTACCCGCGCATACATAACTGATCCTCATCGGTGGTTCGAAATGGTCGGCCACAACTCGGGTATAGAGGGGAGTCGCTGTAATGAATTCTTCTGACGTAACCCGCTGCTCGCTGTCCTTAGGCATTGTCACTCCCTGCGCACAACTTCTCTTGAAGACCACAGTATAGGTGAGAGGCTGACCAAATGCTGTCCACCCCTGCCCCACCATCCCGGCCATCACCGGATCTCCCTTGGTCGCTGCTCACGCCGCATTAAGATACAGCCGCTTACCCAACGCCCGGAGCGCCACGTCAATACGGTCGATCTTGGTGGCGTGCTTGAGGTTCGTCAGGCGGTTTACTTCCTGCCGTGTGGCGCCGATGCGCCGCGCCATTGAGCCCGCGCAGCGGGCAGCAGATGGTAGCCCCAGGCGCGAGCCTGGGGATGTCGTGCACGGATTCGCATCGTAAGCCCGCGCAGCGGGCGCAAGATCTATCGCCAAATATACCGCTCGTCAAACTCCACGCCATGCTTTCTCAGCAAGGCGAGAAATTCGTCCTGAAACGAGATGCGATGGTGATGCCGCGCATGGTCCCCTATGTAACGAATCACAGACTCCCGCCTGGATTCGCTCACGCTGAACGCTCCATAGCCGCCCTGCCACGCAAAGGAGCGGCGTTCCGGCCACCGCTCTTTCAACCAACGCGACGAGTTTGCCTTCACCACCCGCATGCAGTCCGCAACCGCAAGGCCGGCAGGCAGGCGCGTCAGGATGTGAACGTGATCGGCTGTGCCACCGATGGCAATGGGAGCGGCATGCAATTCGCGCAGGATTCCCCCGAGGTAAGCGTGCACGTCGGGCCGAATCGCGCCGGCAAGAAACGGCGCCCGGCCCGAGGTAGAGAAGACGAGGTGCACGAGCAAGCTGGTGAAGGTGTGGGCCATTCTTGCGCCCTTTCAGGGCTGAGCTATGAGACGCAACCTTTATACCCCAGGCTTGCGCCATGGGGCTACCGTCTGTTGCCCACTGTGCGGGCTGGCGTAGTTCAAAGAAGGCGCTGGCCCACCCAAGGCGCGGAGCGCCGCTTCAATACGGTCGATCCTGGTGGCGTGCCTGAGGTTCGTCAGGCGGTCCACTTCCTGCCGTGTGGCGTCGATACGCGGCCTTGATGCTCTATTCCAGCCCCGGGTGGCTGGCTTCGTTGGCGTGCGGCACCAGTTCCTGATAGACGGCGTTGGGCAGGTTGGTCTGCCAATGGTTGGTAGCGCGCGCGTAGAGGACGAATCCGAAGAAGATGGTGGCGAGGATCGCGGTGATTGCCAGCGCGCCCACGGCGCGGCGATACCACGGCAACGGCGACGATGCCGGTTGGCCTGGCGTCGCGCGGTTGGGCGCAAGCGAAAGCTGCAGCGCGTCCTGCGCGGGGCAGGCGGCGACGCAGGCCATGCAGGCCGCGCACTCCACCGAGCGGACGGTGACGAGGCGATCGACGGGCAAGTTGGCTGGGCAGGCGTGCGCGCACTTGGCGCAGTCGATGCAGGCGTCGGGGTTGCGGCGAATCTTGAGCGGGCTGAGCAGCGAGGCCAGTCCCATCAAAGCCCCATAGGGGCAGAGATAGCGGCACCAGAAATTTTCGATGAGGATCGAGAGCAGAATCAGCGCAAGGATGACGACGGCCGCGGTCGTGCTCATGTCGCGGAAGAAGTTGAGCATCTTCACGTCAGCGATGAGGCCATAGGGGGTTTGCATGAACTCGCCGAGGGTGGCGGCGGACATCATGCCGATCATGACGGCGAAGAAGCCGAGGAGCAGATACTTGAGGCCGCGCAGAGGGATGTCGATCCAGCGATGGACGCGCAGGCTGCGGCGGAAGATCTTGCGACCCAGCTTCCAGAGCCGCTCAGAGAACGTGCCGACGGGACAAAGCCAGGAGCAGAAGGATTTCTTGACCAGCAAGCTCATGAGCAGGAAGGCCATGAAGAGAAACATGGCCGCCGGATGAATGGCCGGCACGTGGCCGGTGGCCAGGAAGTACTTGGAGTTCATCAGGCCGGCGATGGGCAGCCACCCTTCCACGCCGGCGGGGCGCGCAACATGAAGGCCCGTGCCGCCGCGCTCGTAGTAGCGCACCCAGAGATAGAACTGCAACCCCAGCCAGGCATTGAGAACGACGAAGACGGTCTGGACCAGGAAGCGGATGCGCTGCGAGTGGTCAGGAGCAATGCGGCGGATGAATTTCTTCTTTTCGGTGGGCGAGGGATTGATCGCTGCTGTTTGTGTGGCCATCTCCGAAAGATCCTTCCGGATTGAAGGATAGGAGGCCGGCATCCGATAAGCTATGACTTTTGTCACGGCGGGCATCAGGCGTTCACAATGTGAACCGGTGCTTTGCCGCGGAGGCTAGCGCCCCTGTCAGCGGCCCAGGCGCGAGATCAGGTAGAGGATCGCAGTGAGCACGATGCTGATGAGGATCGAAGTGCCCAGAGGAAAGAAGACCGTCACATTCTTGCTTTTATAAGTGAAGTCACCGGGCAGGCGGCCAAGCGGCAGCCCGACGCGCCCGGCGGCCAGCAGCACGGCGCCGATGACGATGAGAAGAATGCCTAATCCTATCAGCGCCTTGCCCAGCCCGGTCATCATCGCTCTTTCCTCGTCCTCTACCACTCAGGATACTGTGAAGCGGCTGAACGCAGGTTCCTGCGCGGGGGAGCAGCGGAGAACTTCGCAACGGCGCGGCGCTTATTGATCTGATTTGACGGGCAGGATGAAATCGCCGTCCTCGTCGTTTGCCCGGGCGGTTGCGGCCAGGTCGAGGCTGTCGAGGGGAATGGCGCGGCTGTGCCGGTCCATCACGTAGAGCGTGCCCTGCGTGAGGAGGTAATTATGGATCTCTTCAGGCGGACGGCCGTCTTTGAAGACAAGCATCACCGTGCCCCTGCCGTTTGGATCCAGGTCTGGAAGCGCAGGCGGGTTGGGGCTGGACGGAAGCGGCGGGCCGGATGAGTGCGCGGGCGGCCTGGCGTACCGCCCGGGCCACGGTAGTGCTTGATCTTGATTGGAGGGGTGCACGGAGTATCCCGGTAATCTGTTATCGGGATAGGAGTTCTGAGGGCCGTAATCCGCGTAAGGGGCTTGAGCGACATAATTCGCGCCGGCCGCGGAATCTCCTTCTTGATTCCAGCAATCCCAACCGTTCCACATTGCCGGACAGTCTGAGAAGCCGGGATACGCCCAGAGATAAGGGGCGATCCAGCCACCCCATCCCCCAGCGTAGTAACCGGAGTATTCACTGTCATAACCAAACATTCGTCTGAAGGGCCGGCGGAACGGCCGGTGATGACGCCGATGATCCTGGAAGCCGGCGCCGCGATTGGAGTTGCCGAGGCCCTCGTGCCGGAAGCCTTGCGCCGAGTTGGGAAATGCGCCGGGGGAGAACGTGAGGGAACCGGAGAAGAGATTGCGCTCGGAACCGGCAATGCTCGATGGCGAGGCGTCTCTGAACTGCGGAGGCGCGTATCGGGCGAATCCGCCATGGAACGAAGGACCGGGAGCGCCGAAGCCATCATTCGAGACCGAGCCGAGGCTGCCGAAGCCTCCGCGGCCAAATCCGCCGTGAGAAGAAGCCCCGGAATGGCCTCCGAAGCCGCCGCCGTGCGATCCACCATGTTGCGCACAGACCGGCAGTGCAATCCATGCGACGATCATCGCGATCGCGGCGAGGCGCTTCATGGGGAAATTCTACGCTTGTTTTGGGGGCACAGATCCTGGTTGCAGTCGAGACGCGGAATGCCAGGCAGCTAGACTCCGAGTTCCTTACGAATTGCACCCGCAATCGCCTCAGCGTGCTTCCGCATGGCTTCCTCGCTTTCGGCTTCGATCATGACTCTGGCCAACGGTTCGGTGCCGCTGTAGCGGATGACGACGCGGCCGGAGTCTTTCAGTTCCTCTTCGGCGGCCCGGATCGCTGCGGCTACCGCTGGGATCGTCGCGAGCGGTTTCTTCTCGCGCACTCTGACGTTGGTGATGATTTGCGGAAAAACCTTAAGGTCTGCGGTCAGCTCTTCAATGGATTTGCCGGTGCGAGCGATGAGATCAAGGATAACGAGAGCAGTCAGCAGGCCGTCACCGGTGGTGGCGAGATGAGGCAGCAGGATGTGGCCGGACTGTTCGCCGCCGAGCGCGGCGTTGTGCTTCTGCATCTCTTCGAGGACGTAGCGGTCGCCAACCGGAGCGCGCAGCATGCGGATGCCGCTGTGCTTGAGAGCGGCTTCAAGGCCCATATTTGACATGGTGGTGGCGACGACGAGATCGCCGGTGAGCAGGCTGCGGGCCTTCAGATCGCGGGCGGCCATCAGCAGGATGGCGTCGCCGTTGATCACATTGCTGCGGGCGCCAGCCAGCATGCAGCGGTCGGCGTCGCCGTCGAAGGTGAGGCCGATATTGGCGCCGCGTTTTGCAACCTGCGCGGCAACGAAGTCAGGATGCAGCGCGCCGCAGTTCAGGTTGATGTTGCGGCCATCGGGAGCGATGTTGAGGAGCGTGATCTCGGCGGATCCATCGGCGTTCAGTCGGCGGAAAAGCTCGGGCGCGATGGCGGCGGCGGCTCCATTGGCGCAGTCAGCCACAACACGCAGGCCTGTGAGCGAGAGACCGGGCACGGAATCGATGAGGAACTGGATGTAATCGGCCTGGAGCGCGGGGTTGTCCTCGACGGGGGGAAGGGAAGCGGGATCGGGCGCTTCAGTTCGCGCGGCGTGATGAAAGATCTCGTCTTCGATGGCCAACTCGACTGCGTCGGCGAGCTTGAATCCATCGGCGCCGAAGAGCTTGATGCCGTTGTCCTGCCAGGGATTGTGCGAGGCGGAGATGACGACTCCGGCGTGGAAGCCGTGGGTGCGGGCAAGGAAGGCGACAGCGGGCGTGGTGATGACGCCTGCGCTCTCGATGCTTGCTCCGGCGGCGCGCAAGCCGGCGGCGAGCGTGGCGGCGATCCAGGCGCTGGATTCGCGTGTGTCGCGGCCGAGAAGTACGCGCGGCTCGGCTTCGGTTTTGCGCAGCGAGTGGGCGAGGGCGAGGCCGACCGCGTAGATGGTGGTGGCGTCGAGCGGCGATTCACCGGCGACGGCGCGGATGCCGTCGGTGCCGAAGAGTTGGCGATGGGATGCAGTGGTCATAGCTTTGGCTTCCTTGCTTTCTTCCTGGGCGCGGGCGCGTTGGATGCGGTGGATAAGACGCGGCTGGTGAATGCGCCGTCAGAGAGGCGCGTGGTGAGTTCATTGCCGGGGGCAAGCTGCGTGGTGGAGCGGATGAGACTGCCCTGGGCATCGAGGACGAGAGCATAGCCGCGGTCAAGGACGGCGAGCGGCGAAAGCGAGTGGAGGCGAGCGTCAAATGCGCTGAGAGAAGATGAGGCGGTGTGAAGCAGGCGTTCCATGGCGCGGTCAAGGCGCGCGCGGCAGGCGAGCAGCCGTTCGCGGGTTTGCGCGAGACTCTGCCGGGGATCATGGCGGAGCACGGCCGCGCCAAGTTCGGCGACGCGAAGCTGCCGGTGGCGAAGATCCGTAGTGAGGGCTGACTCCTGGCGGAAGCTGAGGTCGTCGATGCGCTGGGCAAGGCGTCGGAGCAGCGACGAGACGCGCGACTCGGCGCGGTCGGGCGCAGCGATGCGGGTAAAGAGCTGGCGGACCTGCAAAAGCTGGAAGCGGATGGCGCGATCGAGGCGCTGAGACTGCGCGGCCAGGTACTCGGCA
>JAJZAL010000272.1 GCA_021799405.1 Acidobacteriota bacterium | reverse complement strand
TGCTCTGGATCATCCGCAGCGTTCTCATCGTCTCGGTGGTTCTGCACATCGAGGCTGCGGCGCAGCTCTGGTTACGGAACAAGAGGGCGCGTCCCGTCAACTACTCGCGCAAGGAAGCGATCCGATCCTCCTATGCCTCCCGAACCATGTACTGGAGCGGCCCCATCGTTCTTGCCTTTGTGATCTTCCATCTGCTCGAGTTCACAGGTGGATTCATCCATCCCGGCTCGCGGTTCATCGCCGGTGATGTCTATCACAATGTGGTTGCAGGTTTCTCGGTATGGTGGATATCGGCCTGGTACATCTTCTCGCTTTGTCTCCTCGGCCTGCACCTTCGTCATGGTCTCTGGAGCATGCTCCAGTCGTTCGGCATACCTCATTCCCGAGCGCGTGAAGTCGTTCTAAAGCGGCTCGCGCTCTGGATTGCTGTGGTTCTCATCGCGGGATACATTTCGATTCCCATCAGCGTACTTACGGGGCTAGTTAAGTAAATGAAACTCGACGCGAAAATCCCTTCCGGCCCAATCGAACAGGCGTGGGACAAAGCCCGCTTTGACATGAAGCTGGTGAATCCTGCCAACAAGCGCAAACACACCGTTCTCGTCATCGGTTCCGGACTCGCAGGGGCATCGGCAGCTGCCTCCATGGGTGAGCTCGGTTACAACGTACGGTGTTTCTGCTTCCAGGACTCGCCCCGCCGCGCGCACTCCATCGCTGCGCAGGGCGGTATCAATGCGGCGAAGAATTACCAGAACGACGGAGACAGCATCTATCGCCTCTTCTACGACACCGTGAAGGGTGGCGACTTCCGTTCTCGTGAAGCCAACGTCTACCGCCTGGCCCAAAACAGCCTGAACATCATCGATCAGTGCGTGGCTCAGGGTGTCCCCTTCGCGCGCGAGTACGGCGGGGCTCTCACCAACCGCTCCTTCGGTGGCGCACAGGTCTCGCGTACCTTCTATGCGCGTGGGCAGACGGGCCAGCAATTGCTGCTGGGCGCCTATCAGGCGCTGGAGCGCCAGGTGCAGGCAGGCACCGTCACCATGTTCCCGCGCACCGAGATGCTCGACCTGATTGTGATCGACGGACAGGCCCGCGGCATCGTCACGCGTAACCTCGTCACCGGCGAGCTGAATGTCCATATTGGCGACGCCGTCGTTTTGGCCAGCGGTGGATACGGCAACGTCTATTACCTCTCCACCAATGCCAAGGGCTCCAACGTGACGGCAAGCTGGCGCGCTCACAAGCGCGGCGCGCTCTTCGCCAATCCATGCTTCACGCAGATTCACCCCACCTGTATCCCCGTCTCCGGCGACTACCAGTCGAAACTCACGCTCATGTCGGAGTCTCTCCGCAATGACGGGCGCATCTGGGTCCCAAAGCAAAAGGGCGACAAGCGCCGGCCTGACCAGATTCCCGCCGATGAACGTGATTACTATCTCGAGCGGCGTTACCCCAGCTTCGGGAATCTTGTCCCGCGCGATGTGGCCTCACGCAACGCAAAGCACGTCTG
The DNA here is from genome assembly GCA_021799405.1 of Acidobacteriota bacterium. The sequence continues at coordinate 5,126 of JAJZAL010000272.1, read as the reverse complement.
CGATGAGGGCCGCGGCGTCGGAGAAACCGGCCTCGGCGTCTATCTCGACTTCTCCGATGCCATTCAGCGCCTCGGCGAGCACGTGATTCGCGAGCGCTACGGCAACCTCTTCGACATGTACCAGCGCATCACCGATGAGGATCCCTACAAGGTCCCCATGCGCATCTACCCCGCCATTCACTACACCATGGGCGGCCTCTGGGTTGACTACTACCTGCAGAGCACCATCCCGGGCTTGTTCGTCGCCGGTGAGGCGAACTTCTCCGACCACGGGGCAAACCGCCTCGGCGCTAGCGCGCTCATGCAGGGCTTGTCCGACGGCTATTTCATCATTCCGTACACCGTCGGCAACTACATTGCCACCAGCAAGCTCGACAAAGTGGATGACTCTCACCCCGCAGTCCAGCAAGTCGTTTCTGAAGTCCAGCAGGGTATCACCTCGCTGCTTTCCATCAAGGGCAAGCGCACCGTCGACTCCTTCCATCGGGAGCTCGGCAAAATCATGTGGGACGAGTGCGGCATGTCGCGCACCGCGCAGGGGCTTGAAAAAGCCATCGGCCAGATTCGTCAACTGCGCGAAGAGTTCTGGCAGAACGTTACCGTACCAGGCAGCGGCGATGATTTGAATCAGAGCCTCGAGAAAGCCGGACGTGTGGCCGACTTCTTGGAGCTTGGCGAGTTGATGTGCATCGATGCCCGCGACCGCAACGAAAGCTGCGGTGGACACTTCCGCGAGGAGTCTCAGACCGCGGACGGAGAAGCGCAGCGCGACGACGAGAATTACTCTTACGTGGCGGCATGGGGCTATACCGGCCCGGACAGCGCGCCGGCTCTCAGCAAAGAACCCTTGGAATTCAAGTACGTTTACCGCAGCCAGAGGAGCTACAAGTAAATGAAATTGACCCTGAAAATCTGGCGACAGAAAAACCGCGATGAAAAAGGCAGATTCTTCACCTATCCCGTGGAGAATGTGAATCCGGAGATGTCGATGCTGGAGTGCCTCGACGTCCTGAACGAGTCGCTGATCGAGCGGGGCGAAGAGCCTGTGGCCTTCGAGCATGATTGCCGCGAGGGCATCTGCGGGTCATGCGGGTTCATGATTAACGGCGTCGCTCATGGCCCGCAATCGGCAACCACTGCCTGCCAGCTCACCATGCGGCATTTCAAGGATGGGCAGGAGCTGACCATCGAACCATGGCGTGCCGCTGCCTTTCCTCTCATCAAAGACCTCGTTGTCGATCGTCGCGCCCTGGACCGCATCATTCAGGCAGGTGGCTACATTTCCGTCTCGACCGGCAATGCTCCCGACGGAAATAACATTCCCGTCGGTAAAGACATTGCGGACCGCGCCATGGACGCCGCCGCGTGTATCGGCTGCGGAGCCTGTGTGGCAGCTTGCCCAAATGCCTCGGCCGCGCTCTTCACTGGTGCAAAGATCTCCCACCTCGGCATTCTTCCGCAGGGCAAGCCGGAACAGGACCGCCGCGCTCTGAGCATGGTCGCGCAGATGAATACCGAGCCTTTTGGAAGCTGCACCAATATTGGCGAATGTACCGCAGCCTGCCCCAAAGAAATTCCGCTGGAAGTGATTGCGACCATGAATCGCGACTATCGCGGCGCAACCTGCAGAAAGCGCGACGATCTCGTGCAGGTCGTTGCTCCTGTAACCGGATGGAGTTCCAGCTCAAAGAGTTAGAGCATTCCCCCTGCAGCGAGACAATTTCCATCCAGCTCAAGGCCAGAGAGCAGTCTCCCTGGCCTTTTCCTTTTCCAGATCGTTCTCGAAGTCTTTGCCCCAGCTTGCCGTCTGCATGCTCATGTCACTCGAGCGTGATATTCTTCGCAAAATCACGGGAATCGCACTCAGCTTCCCCCAAAAGCTCCGCATCATGACGAGCCCCGGCAAAACTCCCCTCGGCACTCGCCACTTTGACGAGTTGGATTCCCTGCGTGGCCTCGCCGCCATCACGGTTGCTTTCGGACACCTCGCGCTGCTCACCTTTGCCAGCACAACATGGCCAGGTCACCCGCAAATGGAATTCTGGCGGCACGTCATTGAGCTTCTCAATCGGACGCCGCTCACATTTCTGATGGCTGGCGGCGCTGCCGTCCGCTTCTTCTTCGTTCTCAGTGGATTCGTACTCCTTCTCCCATTCCTGCGCCGCAAGGAGAATCCCTATTCGCCCTACATCGTCAAGCGCGTCTGCCGTCTCTATCTTCCCTATCTCGCGGCCGTCCTGCTTGGCCTCCTGGGCGATTATTTCCTCGGCCAGCATCGTCCAAAGGGCTTCCTCGTTTCCCCGCATGACATGTGGACTCACCCCATCACCGCAAACATGATCATCCAGCACATTCTCCTCTACGGCAGCCAGATCGGCCAGCTCGATCAGGTCCTCTGGTCCCTCGTTCAGGAGATGCGCATTTCCGTCATCTATCCACTCATTGCGATTCTCGTCCTCAAACTCCGGACCCGGCATCTGGTTCTCATCGTCGCTGCGATTGAAGTCTTTCTAACAGCCCTCCTGCTTGTCGCTCCACAGACGAACACCAGCCTCCAAAGCTTCTTTTCCACCCTCCACTTCACCACCATCTTCATCTTCGGTGCCTGGCTCGCAAAGAATCATCATGAACTCGGTCAAAGGCTCATGCGGCTCAGCCGCACAACTCGGGTGGGCATCGCAGTCTTTGCCTTTCTCGCCTACAGCCTCGGCATCAAGTTCCTCTGGGGAAACCAGATTCTCATTCACTTCATCCATCCTCTTGAGCGGCGCTTTCCTCAAGCATGGTTTGCCCAGCCCGCCTTCCTCAACTTCATCACTCTTGCCTCAGGCGACTGGATCGCCGCCTTCGCGGCTGGCGTCGCCATTCTTTACGCGCTCCATCAGCGCCAGGTTCGCTCGGCGCTTCACATCTATCCGATACTCATCACCGGCCGCGCATCCTATACGCTCTATCTGGTACATTCGCTGGTGCTCTTTGCGCTTCTCTTCGGCCTCGCCGGAACTCCCTGGTTCTGGGCCGTCATTCCAGGATTCTTTATCGGAACCATCCTCTTCACCTGGCTCTTCTACCGCTGGATTGAAGTTCCCACCATGAACATGGGCAGAAGAATCGCCAAAGCCATGCAGGAAAGACGCCGCCGTACTCCCGCGCCATCCGTCGCCGCATGATCGCAATCTTTTGGCCTCACTCGGCCGGAATTTTTGTCCCCTGATGAAAGAGCATCTGCCACCGCCCATCGCGCAGTTCCCACAACGAACTCCGCAATGACTGCACGGAGTTGTCATTCGGTCCAACACGCAGGGCTCGATAGGTCACCAACACCAATGATGCGGAAAGTGGCGTCGCTTCGAAATCTGTGAGAGACAGCCGAGCGGGCTCTTCCTCCTGCAGGTGCCCAATGATCTCCGCTCTGGAATACACGCGTCCGGAACAGCCAAATTCACGAAAACCATCCGCAAGCAATGCAGCTACCTCCGGCGCATTCTTACGCACGGCGCTCCGCAAAAGACTCTCTTCCAGACTTCGAAGATGATCGCTCAGTTCCATCCGGCGTTTCCTTCCATCCATCGTTGGGCCGAGTCCCACAATCCGGCTCTGCGTCACACGCCTCACACCGCTTCCGCCACTGCCCTGCCCACTGCCGCCAGCGTCGCATCCCGCTGCTCACGGCTCACCGTTGCTCCCGTCAAGTAAGCCGCCACCAGCACCGGCTTTCCCGTGGGAGGCCAAAGAATCGCCACATCATTTGTCGTACCACGCTCTCCGCTGCCCGTCTTGTCACCCTCTCGCCAGGTCTTCGGCAACCCAGCCCGAATCCGCTTCTCACCCGTCCTGTCTTCCACCAGCCATTTCGTCAGCAAAGCCCTTGAGCTTCCCGACAACGCATCCCCCAGCGCCAGCGCACGCAAATCCTGCACCATCCCCACCGGCGTCGTCGTATCCCGCACATCTCCCGGCAAACACTCATTCACATCCGGTTCATTGCGGTCCAGTCTCGTCCACTTGTCTCCCAGCCGCCGTGCAAACTCCGTCACCCCCTGCGGCCCACCCAGCCCAGCCAGCAAAAGATTCGCCGCCGTATTGTCACTCACCGTAATCGCAGCCGCGCACAACGCCTCTACCGTCATCCCGCTCGCAACATGCTGGCTCGTGATTGGTGAATACGCCACCACCTGCCCACGGCCAAACTTCACCAACCGATCCAGCCGCTCCTTGCCGCGATCCGCCTTTGCCAACACCGCTCCCACGGCCAGCAGCTTGTACGTGCTGCACATCGGAAAGCGCTCAAACGCGCGCCAGCCTCCCGTTGACCCCGTTTCCGTATCCAGGCAGTAGACCCCCAGCCTCCCTCCGCTGGCCTTTTCCAGTTGATGAATCCGTGCGTGAAAACGATCATGCCCCAGCGGAGCCGCGCCCGCCCATCCCCGCGCTGAATCAAAAACAGCGCTGCCGGAAACCAGCAGCGCCGCATATACAAATTCCCGTCTTGTCGTCATCTGCCCTCGTGTCGATGCAGCCGATTATGCCACACCGCGAACCGGGCTTCCCTCAGCAACCAGCCTGAGGCAAAAAGAATGCTGTTTACTCAACAGGCTCTGCCGTCACTTCAATCTGCTCTTGCTTGGCGGTCCCGGGAATATCGAGCGATCCCAGAATCAACGGCTTCCCTACCGTGACAATGGCAGTACTATCCAGCGTAGTCTGGCGCAAAATCGGATCCGGCAGCCCGGCAACCGATTTCTCCGGAACCACCGCGGATTGCACAACCTGCGTCTGCAGAACCAGGTCGTTGGCAGGACCACTCAAAGACGCATTCAGGTGCAGACCCACATCCAGGTACTGCATCTGATCGCTGCTCCTCCCCGCACCCGCACTATCGCGGCCCGTCACTATCGGAACCCGCTCGCCTTGCTTGATGCTTGCATTTTCACCGGATGCCACCACCACCGCCACGCTGTGATGCCCGGCGCTCTTGCCCCCGCCAGAATCAGTAAGGGTATAAGTCAGCCGAAACACCCTCGGCCCCTGGCTCATCTCCGTCACCACCTTCTGCGCGATCTCAAAATCATGCTCCGTACTCATCATCGAGATTGCGTTTCGCGATGCCACATAAAAAACCCTGG
>JAJZAL010000271.1 GCA_021799405.1 Acidobacteriota bacterium | reverse complement strand
CGCCCGCCGCCGCCACCATTGCAGCCAGCATCGGCGCATTCGAGTTGCGGATCTGGCCCGGGCCGGGCGTGGACTCAACCGGAACAAGCTCATCGCCAGTGGCAAGAATGGCTACCCGCGGCCGGGCATAGACTTCAAGCGCGGCATATCCGCAGCCCGCTGCGAGGGCGATCTGCGCGGCTGTGATCGTTGTTCCGGCGGCCAGCAGGCGATCGCCCGCGTGTGCCTGCGCTCCTTGAGCCACAATGTTTTCGCCCTTGGCGACGCTCCGCAGCGGCAACAGCCGCACCTGTCCCCCAGCGGCTTCGACATGCTCCAGCATTACCACGGCGTCTGCGCCGGCAGGAACCGGCGCCCCGGTCATGATCTCCCACACCGCGCCCGGCGGCAGCGGACCCGCCGGAGGATCTCCCGCGCGGCTGGCCCCGGCGACAGCGAGTGGCTCGTGTCTTGCCATCTCCTCAGCCCGGCAGGCATAGCCGTCCCGGGTAGACCGCGCAAACGGTGGCTGATCGCAGTCGGCGAAGAGCGGCTGGGCAAGCACCCTGCCCTGTGCCTGGCTCAGTTCTACACGCTCCACCGCAGGCTGTACCCAACCCTGTTGTGCTGCATAAGAAGCCATCAGCGCGGCAGCTTCGTCGTAGCTCATCACACCGGCACTCATGCAATGGATTGTAGAGGGTTGCCGCGGAGTTCCGGTACTGAGAACGCATGAAGATAGAGAGAGCGCGGCGCAGCAGAAGAACCCAGAAACACAATGAGCATCTGCCGTAGCAGATGCCCATTGCTTGTCAGGATGCAGGAAGGGAAAAGGCGGCAACTACCTCTTCTTTTTACCCGCCTTGTACGAAGAGCTGATCTTCTCTCCCGCCTGCGACAGGATGCCCTTCACCTCGCCGGCATAGGGGCCGTCAGGAGACAGTTCCAGATACTTCTGATAGGCCGCCGCGCAATCAGGAGGCAGAACGATCCTCTGGGTCTTCGGATCGATGGTCGCATTCTGGACCAGCCCCTGCCCCTTGATGTAGTAAAGGATCGCGTCGTTTGGAGTCGTCTGGATGGCCTCATTGGCGGCGGCAACCTGGGCCGGCCCGTTCTTCTCCTGGAAGAAGATCACCGCCTCGTTGCGCAGATAAAGCGCTGCCCGCGTCGGATCGGCCTTGGCGGCGGCGTCAAACTCGGCATTTGCCTGCTGAACCTTTCCGGTGCGCGCATAGACCTCGCCGAGGCCGGAGTGGATCTTGCCGAGAATCTCAGGATTCGGCTTCTTGGCCGCGTTCTCGAGGTCGAGGGCCTTCTTGTATGTCGTTTCCGCCTGATCGTACTTCTTGAGGGACGATTGCGCGTAAGCCAGTTGAGTCCAGAGGATCGGCTCGTCGGGCTTGAGCGCGGTGTCCTTGGTCATCAAGGTTTCGATCTCGCTGTATTTTGCCGTCTGGATCTGAGTTGTCTTGGTGGCGATATCTGCAGGAGACGCATTGGCGCCCAGTTGCTGAACCGCCTGCGCGCGGGCGGTCCCTGCCTGATTGATGTCCTCATTGACCACCCTGAGGTCGGCATTGAGCTGATTGATGACCTTATTCGCCTTTATGGCTTCAGAGTTGGCCTTCTTCAACTCCTCAAGCTGTTTCTTCTGCTCCGGCGGCATCTTGTCAATGTATTCCTGGCGCGACATATCGATGTCCGCCAGCACATCCTGGCCCGGGACAACCTTCACGGCCTTCAAATAGTCAACCATCTTGCCCGCCGGTGTATCAGGAGCGCGATAGATCACCATGTACGTGCCGGCAGGAGCCTCACCCGCGTAATCACCGTTCGCGTTCACAGGGAAGGTGTACTTCAGAGTGTTGCCACCGTCAGTGGAAAGGCTCACGCTGCCGGCGCCCTGTGGCTCGCCGGTAGGGTTGGTCACATGGCCGTGAATCTTGCCCGTGGTCCCGGCTGCGGCCGTGGGCGCGGGTGCGGGCGCGGGTGCTTGCGCAAATACGGGCGCGAGGGCGAATGCCAACAGGCCCGTCCAAAGTAAAAGGCTACGTTTCATGTTCTTCTCCTTGGGAGCGACGCGAACGTGGCTGCCCGCGGGCTCGAAAAAATTAATCGCCGGCAAGTAGCTGCACGCACCGGCGGCAAAATTGCGGCGGCTTCGCCCCGGCAAACCAACATCCAATGGAAGGCAACAACCGCCAGATTCATTTGGCCTTTGTGGCCGGGATGCATCTTTGCTGCTGTGCCCGCCACCGCGCAGGACCGCCCGGCGGGCTGCATCCCTCAGCAGAACCCAAGTTAAATCCAACCCACTGCTCAATACAAGGGGGCGTATGGTCAACTTAAATGGGATAGCGCGACCTTTGCACCGGCCCCATACTTCATAGTGGACGAACAAACCCGCCCGATGGTTCCAGCATTGCCCCCTCTGATCCCTCCCGGAAGGCCGCCCACCCTGGTTGATAATCCATCGTAATTCGCGTCAAAGACGCCGGATTGTGGCCTGCATCACACTCTAAAATAAAGATATGGCAATCATCATCCGCACGGCGACCGCGGCCGATGTCCCGCAAATTCTGGCGTTTATTCGCGCCCTGGCCACCTACGAGCGCGCCCCGGACGCCGTCTCAGCCACCGAGGCGGGCCTGCTGCGCGATGGTTTCGGTCCTAGTCCGTTCTATCGCTGCCTGATCGCCGAGCACGACGGCCGGCCAGCCGGCTTTGCCCTCTATTTCTTCAACTACTCCACTTGGATGGGACGGCCTGGTCTCTACCTCGAAGACATTTTCGTTGAGCCGGAACTCCGCGGTTTGGGCATCGGCAAGGCCCTGCTCAAAGAGGTGGCCGCCATTGCCGTGGCGGAAGGTTGCCCGCGCCTGCAATGGGAAGTTCTCGACTGGAATACGCCCGCCATTGACTTTTACCGAGCCATGGGCGCCGAGTTCCTCGATGAGTGGCGCAATGTGCGCGTCAGTGGCGAAGCGCTTCTCCGCCTGGCAGGCATAAAGAATTCATCCGGTCATTTGGGTGCCCCATCTTCTCGCCGTTCTTCCGATGAAACGGTGGGAAACCACAAACCCCACTCCGCCCTCACAAAGAACGAGGAGACTCTGTGAAGATCCGTGTCATTGGCGGAGGGCTAGCCGGCCCTGAGGCCGCGCTCACCGCGGCCCGATTCGGCTGCCAGGTGGACCTCTACGAGATGCGCGCTGTCATTGACGGCAAGCCGCGCCTCACGCCTGCCCATCAGACCACTGATTTCGGCGAGTTGGTTTGCTCCAACTCCCTCAAGAGCGAGTCGCCCAACACCGCGCCCTGGCTCCTCAAGCAGGAGATGCGCCGCGGGCACTCCGCGCTTTTGCGTCTTGCGGATGAAACGGCAGTGCCGGCTGGCCACGCGCTGGCCGTCGATCGCGTCGAGTTCTCGCGCCGCATCGGCGAAGCCATCGCGGCCGAGCCCCTGATCCGCGTCCTGCGAGAAGAGGTTACTTGCCTCGATCCGCCCTCGGCCGAGCCGACAATCTCCATTGTGGCAACCGGCCCGCTCACCTCCGATGCGCTCAGCGCGGAGATTCAGCGTATCACCGGCTCCAGCCATCTCGCCTTCTACGATTCCATCTCGCCCATCGTTGAGGCCGATTCCATCGACATGAGCCGCATCTACTTTGCCGCGCGCTGGGACAAAGGCACCGCCGACTACATCAACTGCCCCATGAACCGCGAGGAGTACGATCGCTTTCTCGACGCACTGCTCGCCGCCGAGCCGGCTGAATCCAAAGAGTGGGAGAAGCTCGATTACTTTGAAGGCTGCCTGCCCATTGAAGTGCTGGCCCGCCGCGGCCGCGACACGCTGCGTTTCGGTCCCATGAAGCCCGTCGGCCTGCGCGATCCCCGTACCGGCAAAACGCCGTGGGCCGTCGTCCAGCTCCGCAAGGAAAATCTGCGCGCTGACAGCTACAACCTCGTTGGCTTCCAGAATCACCTCAAGTACGGCGAGCAGGCCCGCGTCCTGCGCCTCATCCCCGGCCTCGAAAACGCGCGCTTCCTGCGCTACGGCCAGATCCACCGCAACACCTACATCTGCGCGCCGGCGCTGCTCGATGAGAACCTCCGGTTGAAAAACTCTGGGTGCCCCATCCTCTTCGCCGGCCAGATCTCCGGCGTCGAAGGCTACACCGAATCCATCGCCACCGGCATGCTGGCGGGCATCTACGCCGCCGCGCTGGCCCACGGCGAAGAGCCCATCCCAGTCCCCCGCGCCACCGCACTCGGTTCGCTCATCCACTACATCACCCACGCCGACCCAAGAAGCTTCCAGCCTGCCAACATCACCTTCGACCTGCTGGAACCGCTTGAAGAAGAACTGCGCAAAAAGATCCGCGACAAAAAAGAGCGTCACCGCATCCAGTGCGAGCGCGCTCTGGCCGCCTTCGATGCGTGGTGGACGGCAACTTCTGCAACGAAAGTCAGGTAGCCGTCACTCACGGCGCACTCCGCCAGCCCATCGCGAATTCACACCGTGCTCACAACACGTGCCGCAAACGCACAGTGGCACAATTTGCGTTATCCTGTTGCCTATCGGCCGATCCCCGGGGCCCAGGGAGTATGGAATGAGCGAGTTTGTTCTCAACGTCAACGGCGCTCCGCTCCACGTCAATGCCCCTCCTCAAGAATCTCTGCTCTTCGTCCTGCGCAATCATCTCAATCTCACCGGAACCAAGTTCGGCTGCGGCGAAGGCCAGTGCGGGGCCTGCACGGTGCTCATCAACGGCCGCGCCACGCGCTCCTGCCTGATCCCGGCCTCGGCGGTCAGCAATGCCAAAATCGTCACCATTGAAGGCCTGGATCAGAACGGCAAACTCACGGCCGTCCAGCAGGCCTTCATCGACGAAGAGGCGATGCAGTGCGGCTATTGCACCTCCGGCATGATCCTTGCCGCCACCGCGCTGCTGAGCAAAACGCCGCACCCCACCGACGAGCAGATCGTCGCCGCCATGAACGGCAACATCTGCCGCTGCGGAACCTACCCGCGCATCCTCGCCGCCATTCATCGCGCCGCTGAGGCTCGCCGAGGCGAGCGGGCGCAGCTCACCGGAGGGGCACGATGAACGATTCCGAAATTGCCGAGTTCGAGTGCTTCCAGGACGGGTCATGGGGAAGCTCCCGCCTGCCCGACGTTCACGTTGACCGCCGCGACTTCCTCAAGCTTCTGGGCGGAGGATTGATCGTCTGCCTCACGCCGCACAGCGCGGGGGCGCAGGAGTCGGGCCGCAGCTTCGGCCGCCACGAGCTGCCCAAAGACGTCGCCGCCTGGCTGCACATCGCCGCCGATGGCAAAGTGAAGGTCTTCACCGGCAAGGTCGAGGTCGGCCAGAACATCCGCACTTCGCTCGCACAACAAGTCGCCGAGGAACTGCGCGTGCCCTTCGACTCCATCACCATGCTCATGGGCGACACCGAGTTCGTGCCGTGGGATATGGGCACATTCGGCAGCCGCACCACGCCCACCATGGGGCCGCAACTGCGCACCATGGCCGCCGCAGCGCGCGAGGCGCTCATGGCCATGGCCGCCGATCGCTGGCATGTTGACGCAGCCAAGCTCACCGCCGCCGATAGCCGCGTCATCGATCCAGCTGCCGGGCACTCGCTTACCTATAGCGAGCTCACCCGCGGCCAGAATCTCGTCAAGGTCGTCTCCGGTAAAGTGCCCCTGCCGCCTGCAACCGGATGGAAGATCGCCGGAACACCCATGCCCAAGGTCGGCATCCGCGACTTCGTCACCGGGAAACACAAGTTTCCTTCAGACATCGTCCGCCCCGGAATGCTGTTTGGCGCCGTGCTGCGCCCCGAGGGCTTCAACGCAACTCTGGACTCGATCGATACCAGCGCGGCGGAAAAGATGCCCGGCGTCAAAGTGGTGCGCGACGGCGACTTCATCGGCGCCGTCGCACCCGATGTCTACACGGCACAGCAGGCGGTCGCCGCCATCCAGGCCAAGTGGACCGTGCCCGAGCAGCCGTCGAACGCGAATCTCTTCAAGGTGCTCAAGACTGCCACCGAGCCCGGTGGTGGCAGGCGCGAGGGACACCTGACCGGCTCCGTCGAGCAGTCAATGGCTACCGCCGACCTGAAGCTCGAAGAGCGCTACACCGTCCAGTACATCGCGCACACGCCGCTGGAGCCGCGCGCCGCCGTGGCCGAGTGGAATGGCTCCAACCTCACCGTCTGGACCGGAACGCAGCGCCCCTTCGGCGTGCGCGACGAGCTGATGGAAGCATTCAACCTGCCCGAGAGCCGGGTGCGCGTCATCCAGCCCGACATGGGCAGCGGCTACGGTGGCAAGCACACCGGCGAAGCCGCCATTGAAGCCGCGCGCCTCGCCAAAGCCGCCGGCAAGCCCATCAAACTCATCTGGACTCGTCGCGAGGAGTTCACCTGGGCCTACTTCCGCCCCGCCGGCCTCATGGAGATTCGCGCCGGCACGCGCCGCGATGGCACGCTGGTCGCATGGGAGCACCACAATTACAACTCCGGCCCCTCCGCGCTCGAAACTCCCTACGAAGTTCCCAACCAGATCATTCAATACCACCCGGTAAAATCGCCGCTGCGCCAGGGCTCCTATCGCGCTCTCGCCGCCACCGCCAACAACTTCGCCCGGGAATCACAC
>JAJZAL010000270.1 GCA_021799405.1 Acidobacteriota bacterium | reverse complement strand
GCGCGGGCGAATCGAAGGCCCGACCGGGCAGGTCGGCCAGTTCCATTGGGTGGTCCGGCATGTTCCAGTAGATGTTGTAAGTGGACGCATAGTCGAGACACCAGGTTCCCACCCAGCGCTCCCAGCCGGAATAGACAGGCTCTCCCGGATCCGCTGCCGAACGCGGCGCCAGCGGCTGGAAAATATGGAATACGCGCCAGTTCCTCGCGGTCCACACACCAAAAGGAAGCGCCGCCAAAACCACGCAGATCAGGGTCATGCGAATCAGCCGGGGACGCGGAATCGCTGTCCGGGGTAATCCAAGGAACATCGCCGGAGCCAGAGCGACGGCGCCCAGCGCTCCGTCCGGACGCAGCAAAGCGTTACAGCTCGCCGCAAAGGTGAAGACAAGCGCGTACTTCCATCCCGGCCGCCCATGAAAGCGGGCCACAGCCCACATAGACAACGCCAGCAAAAAGACCGTCGGCCCCTCCGTCAGCGGCTGAACCGCGTAGGTCGCGGTAAAGGGGCACAACGCCGCCAGCCACAGCGTGCAGTGCGCCGCGCCGGAGCGATACGCCCGGGGCGCTACAAGGCGGGCGAAGTCAGCCAGCAGCAGACATGCGACTAAATCGAGTACAATTTGAACATAGGCCACCGCGACATAATGACCTACACCAAAGATCCGGAAACACATCGCCAGGAAGAGCGGATACCCCGGCAGGCGGATCAGCGTGGGATGCAATATGCCTTTTGCTCCTGTGAAGGCGTAACTGCCATGCCAAAGAAGATTCTCCGCGATCCCTCCGTAGATTCTGGTGTCTTCGACAACCTGAAAGAGCTTCTTGAGCATCCACAGGCGCAAGAGCAGACCGGCAACCACCGCCAAAATGGGCGAGAGAGCGGCTCGAACGGGTACTTGAGTCCCCGAGATACCAGGACGGGGGGCCGTCGATTGACTCTGTGAGGCTAGTTCCATACGATTCGTACTATGTAGTGGCCGTGGCAGTAGCTGGCGCAAAATTGACATTTCAGATCAGGCGCTGACTCAGGTATAGCTATTGCACGCCTTTTTCCGAGCAGCGTTTCCGGATGCAAAAACGCTGATGCTTGGGTGGAAGAATACACCTTTTTGTGATTCGCTTGTGCCAATTAATTCGGAAACTGATGCGTGAATGAAATCCTCGACTCCAGATCGCCAGATATTTTCTGACCCCGAACGTAAGCGTTGGAGGCTGCTGCGCCGCATTTTCGATGTGGTGGCTATCGCATCCACGCTGGTGCTGGCCACATTCATCTTTAACGTTTTTCACAATCAGCACTTGCCCGAGCTCCTGCTGCCCACACCCAAGCATAACTACAAAGCGCTGCCCGAGCACTATGTGTACCAGCGCAGCTCAAGGGACCTGCGCCCCACTCGCCGCAAAACCGCGCGAAAGCCTTCTGACATTCCTTTCAATACCGGCGAGGGTCTGCGCGCAGCTTATTACGCGCCCGATGATGCCGCCAGCTTCTCCTCGTTCAAGGAGCACGTTCATCAGATTGATATGCTGTTCCCCGAGTGGCTGCACGTCAATTCGCCCCAGGGAACGCTCATGGGCATGACCCCCGACGACATCCGGGAATACCCCATTATCCAGGGGAACATAATCCACGATCCTGACGATCTGGACAAAGTCAAACGAGTCATCCAGAATGCCAAGGAAGATACGGAGATCTTTCCCCACATCAGCAACTACAACATGCGCACCCAGAGCTGGGATGGCGGCGTGGGCGACATCCTGATGGACCCGGGCAGGAGCGCAGCTCTGTGCCAGCAGATCCTTCGCTTCCTTCTCGCATTCCCAGCCTACCGCGGCATCTCGCTGGATTTTGAAAGTCTTCCGGACGATTCCGATCCGGCCTATTTGAGCTTTGTTCAGAGTCTTTACGCGGCATTGCACCCACACAATCTGCGTCTCTATGTAGCGGTTCCCGTCTCGATCAGCGACAGCGACTTGAAAGAGATGGCCGCCAACTCCGACGGAATCGTGCTGATGAACTACGATGAGCACGAGGTGGATAGCGATCCCGGCCCGATCGCCGGCCAGGACTGGTTCGTAGCCAACCTGCGCCACGTGCTCCAAGTCGTGCCCAAGCAGAAGATTATCTGCGCAATCGGCAACTACGGCTACGACTGGGTACTCTCAATACCGCCGGCTCCAAAACACGGCCGCTACAGGAAGCCTGCCAAGCCGAAGGTCATCAATACGGAAGACCTCACAGTCGCTGACGCATGGCAGCGCGCCGCCGACGCGGAGGCCGGCCTCGATCTGGACCCGAAATCCCTCAATCCGCACTTCGAATACATTGACGAGGACACCAATCAACGCCATGTGATCTGGTTCCTCGACGGCGTCACGCTTCTGAACGAGATGCGTGCCGCGCGCGAGCTGGGCCTGCAGACTTTCGCCCTGTGGCGGCTGGGGTCCGAGGACAATTCACTCTGGAATGTGTGGGACAAGCCGACCGATCCCAATTCCGTGAACGTGTTGGGGTCAGTGCCGCCGGGTCACGATGTAGACGACCAGGGCGAAGGCGATATTATGCGCGTGACTGGCCTGCCCAAGCCGGGCAAGCGCACGGTCGTTATCGACCCCGACGAACCCGATCCTCGGAAGAAGCTGATTATCAACGAACAGATGACTGTGTATCCGCAAACCTACACAGTGCAGTACTACGGCTACCATCCCCATGAGGTCGCGCTCTCATTCGACGATGGACCCGACCCAAGATGGACTCCCAAGATCCTCGACATCCTCAAGGCCAAGGGCGCCACGGGCACCTTCATGCTGATCGGGGACCAAGCCTCCGAAAATATCAGTCTGATGCGGAGGATTGTGCGCGAAGGTAACGAGATCGGCAATCATACTTACACGCATCCCGACATCAGCGCAATTTCTCCGCAGCAACTGGACCTGGAGGTCAAGCTCACCGAGCGCCTCTTCGCCAGCAAACTCGGACTGCAGCCCCTCTATTTCCGGCCGCCCTATGACATCGACGAAGAGCCGGATACCGACGATCAGGCCGCTCCCATCGTCCGTGTTCAGAACGACGGATTCATCATCATCGGCAACCAGATCGACACCAATGATTGGAACGAGAATCCGCGCAAGACGCCGGCCCAGATATCACAAATCGTTCTCAACCAGCTGGCAGTGATGAAAGCCAAGCCGCAATTCCGCGGCTCGATCATTCTGCTCCATGACGGAGGCGGCAACCGCTCGGCTACCGTGGCCGCGCTGCCTGTACTGATTGACACCGTGCGCGCGCACGGCTACAAAATCGTCCCGGTCTCCGCGCTCATCGGCAAGACCACCGCCGAGGTGATGCCCAAACTCACCTTCCGACAGTATCTGAGGGCTATTCCTGACTCGATTGCATTTTCAAGCGCGGCATTCATCGCTGAATTCATCGTGATGGTTTTCTTCGTCGGCGACATACTGATGAGCGCGCGCCTGCTGCTTGTCGGGCTTCTTGCCGTGATCGACCGCCTGCGCAAGCCCCGCCGCTTCACTGCGTCCGCGTACAATCCTCGCGTAGCCGTCCTGATTCCCGCATACAACGAAGAGGCGGTGATTGTTCGCACCATCCGCTCGGTGCTCAATTCGGACTACAAGAACCTCCGCATCATCGTGATCGACGACGGATCGAAGGACCGCACCGCTGAGGTAGCTCGCGCCGCGTATGCGGCCGAGATCGCTACTGGGCAGGTCCAGATCCTCACCAAGGCCAACGAGGGCAAGGCAGCCGCACTGAACCATGGCCTCGAAAGAATCGATGAAGAGATTTACGTTGGCATCGACGCCGATACCCTAATCGCTTCTGACGCCATATCCAAGCTTATTCCGCATTTCCAGGACTCGAAGATCGGCGCCATGGCGGGAAATGCCAAGGTAGGCAACCGCGTCAACCTCTGGACACGCTGGCAGGCCCTTGAATATATCACCAGCCAGAACTTCGAGCGCCGCGCTCTTGATCTCTTCCACGTAGTCACCGTCGTTCCCGGCGCCATCGGCGCCTGGCGCACCGCCGCCGTCAAGGCCGCGGGCGGCTACCCTCTCGACACCGTCGCCGAAGATGCCGATTTGACGATGCATCTTCTCGAAGAAGGGTTGAAGGTGGACTACGAGGATCGCGCCCTCGCCTTCACTGAAGCGCCGATCGATCCCAAGGGTCTGATGCGCCAGCGCTTCCGCTGGTCTTTTGGAACGCTGCAGGCTGTCTGGAAGCACCGCGCCGCCTTTGTGCGGAACAGGGCCATGGGGCTGTTCGCGCTGCCCAATATCCTCATCTTCCAGATGCTTCTGCCGCTGGTCTCGCCCTTTATCGACCTCATGTTCGCGGCCGGCGTCGTCAACTACTTCGTAGACAGCTACTACCATCCCGAGGCAGCCTCCGCCGCCAGCCTCATCAAGCTGGTAGCGTACTTCCTCGCCTTTCTGCTCATCGACTTCATCACTTCGACGATCGCCTTTAGTCTGGAACGCCGGCATCCCGCCAATAAAGGCGATGGGTGGCTGCTCTTCCACATCTGGCTGCAACGCTTCGCTTACCGCCAGGTCTTCTCGCTCGTGCTCTTCAAGACACTCAAGCGCGCCATCGATGGCAAACCATTCAACTGGGACAAGCTTGAACGCACCGCCAAGATGAGTAAAAGCACCGAAGCAATGGTGGAGACAACGCGCTGAAGCGCTTCTGTCAATATCACTGCGCGGATTAGCTCTGCGCCGTTTCAATCATGGCAAGGATATTTTCAATCGGCGTCCCGGGCTGAGCGTTGTGGCACGAGCAGCAAATATAACCTTCGCGGCCCGCGCCCAGAGTGTCCATGCAATATCGGACCTCGCGCCGGACATCTTCCACTGTTCCCCGCGGCAGAGCAAACTGATTGTCCACCCCACCATGAAAGATGACGCGAGAGCCAAAATCGCGCTTGAGCCCCTCCAACTCCATCCCCGGACACGCATGCTGAATCGGATTCAGTACATCCACGCCACAATCGAGGATCGGCCCCAGCAGGCGGCGCGCCGCGCCATCGGTGTGGTAAAAGACACGCAAACCATGCGCGTGAATCAGATCGCACCAGCGCTGGAGCCTCGGCTGTAAATGGCGTCTCCAATGCGCGGGCGACATCAGCAGCGAAGTCTGCCCGGCGATGTCATCGCTGATGAATACCAGATCGAGCGCGTTGCCGGCGCGGGCAAAGAAGCGCTTCATCATCTCGGTTTGAATCGACTCCACGCGGTCGAGAATCGCGTCCACCAGCCCGGGCGCCTGCACCAGATCCATCAGTGATTGCTCCAGCCCGCGCATCTGGCAGTAAATTTCAAAGAACGACACCCAGGGGCCGATGACGGCAAACTCCCGCGCTGCCTCCTGTGCCTTCGCAACCGCGCTCTCGTACTCGAAGCGGTCCACACTCGGCCACCACGGATAGTCGTCCAGCGACTCCGGGGTATCATAGCCGGCGAGCGGCGCAGCGCCAAACTCCGCGTAATGGGCCTCACCGGCCTTAATGTCCCTGAGCGGAACTCCCCACATGGTGCGGCTGCCGCCCTCTTCCGCGCCCGCGCCGCTTTGCGCTCCGGCCCGCTCACCCGAAAGTTCCCGGTAATCCATGAAGACCCAGACAATCTTGTCAAGGCCGAGAGCGCGGTACATCGCCAGATCATCGGAGACACCACAATGCCGCCGCAGCATCTCGCCAATCTCCGGCGTGTGCCACAGATCCACCGGCAGACGATCAACCGGTTGACGATTCAAGACAGCCAAAATGCGTTCACGTGAATTCATTGTCCTGCGTTGCGAATCCTTCACACCGCACCACGAACAGATCCGAAGATCCCCGGCTCTCTTCCGGCGCCACGGCGCAAAAATTCTCTACTCAACTTTGATTGCGATGGAAATACTTTAACGGATAACAGCACCGATGCGCAGCAGAAATGCGATGCCGCCTTCCCATTCTCCCATCCGTGCCCGCTCATGACTACTGGCTTGCGTCATAACTGTCGCCGATATCGTCCAGGCTCAGCGCCGGCGGCGGCGCAAAGTTCACTTCGATCGTGATCGCGGAGGGTACAGGCTCGTTGTTCCTGATCGCGGGGAAGAATCGATATTGCTCCACTGCAATAACGGCATTCTTGTCTAGACTCGGATTGAGAGAACGCATCACCTGTACATTCTCCGGCAAGCCGTGCGCATCAACAACCAGAGATATGTAGGTAGTTCCCTTGATTTTCTTCTTCCTCAGCTCGGGCGCGTAATCCGCCGGGGCAGAGTAAATCACCACCGGCGTGCTCTCATTGCCCGCGAAATAATCCGGACGGCGCAATTCTACTTTGGCATTTTCGTCCGGCCCGGTTTCCGGCGCAAGCACCGCGATATGCGGCGCCTTGGGCAACTTCCTCAGCTTCTGGCGCGGCATCGATCGCAGCGTCCACACATTCAGGTACTTGCCCCCCGCCGCTTTGGTCTCTCTAACGCAGGTATCCATATCGATTTGCAGCGACCGCGCCACGACAACCGGTCTGCGCTTGTAGGTTCCAGGCGTGAACGGGTCTGCTTCAGCAATCTGAACCGGGAAGCGATCCAGGTCATTCCCCAGGGGCTCAAGAAGCATAATGTTGCGCGCCTGTCCGTTGGTG
>JAJZAL010000269.1 GCA_021799405.1 Acidobacteriota bacterium | reverse complement strand
AGTACAACGGGTGGCAGCATAGAATTATATCCGGTGGCAGGATTGGACTATATTGAGTGGCAGAATCGTGTATAACCCGCAAAGAAGCGACTGAGGAAGAGGACGAAGGCGAAGAGGGGGCAGGAGGCGCAGGCGGGCGCGAGCGGTTATGAGCCAGGTTTCAGGGGCAGCGTGAGCAAGATTTCCGGGACCACTTCGGGACCACGAGACACTCCGTTACAGCCGTTGTAGTGCCTTCCTGTCCCTCCAGTATCCTTTAGAATGCTGAAGTTGCGACTTGCCCGCGGTCTTTCACGGCGATAACACGGGTTCAAATCCCGTCGGGGACGCCAACAATACGCTTTCGCTCGAAATCGATTCCAACACGTTGAAAAGGCAAGATGTAAATATCCCCCAGCAAAGCTGGGGGCTTTACGGTGTGAGCCGCTCAAAGCGGCTTCTATGGGGTCGCTAACGCGGCCCCAACGTGATTGGGAGCCACCTTTCGGTGGCTAGTTCCACATTTGCAATTGGTCCAGCCGCTTGTCCTCAGCTTCCTGATTGCGGATGTATTCACGGATCTATGCCTGATCTCGCCCTACGGTCGATACAAAGTAACCGCGCGCCCAGAAATGCTGGCCGGTAAAGTTCTGCTTGCGCTCCCCATACGTTCGGGCCAGGTGAATCGCGCTTTTGCCCTTGATATAACCCACCACTTCCGACACCGCGTACTTCGGCGGAATCGAAACAAGCATGTGAACATGATCCGGCATCAGATGGCCTTCCAAAACCCGGCTCTCCTTCTGCTCGGCCAATCGGCGGAATACCTCTCCAAGGTGCGGTCGCAGTTGCACATACAACGCCTTGCGCCGGCACTTCGCGATAAATGCTATGTGGTATTTGCAGTCCCATACTGAGTGGCTTAAACTCTCCATTCGGTCCATCCAGATTCTCCTTGACGTGTGCTTTGGTCGGCTCACGACTGGAGTTTCTTGGATGGACTACCGCAAATGTCAAACTCCTACTGCCACCCCGGCAAAGCCGGGGGATCTCCCTTTGGCTTTAGTTTGTCACTGCGATATCAAAATCGGCCGCCAATTACAAGACTCTTGGCTCTGCGATGGAATATCATCCAAATCTGACAACGATAATTCATACAAGAGTTTGAAGGTGGATCATGGGATACCGCCGCGCCCACCGTAGGCATCGGTCACGAGTGCAAGTATGTTTGTCATCAGGCGACACACGCTACGGATTGTGTAACTGTCCCATTGAGGACGCGCCTCAACCATTCCCGGGAGGCCTGGCCCTTAGTGGGCAGGTGCGCCGCACCGGTCGCATGGGTCATCCAATTGCCCGTCGGCACGCCAAATCCAGTCTTGGCGCGCAGTCGTATCGCCTCCGGAAGCGGCAAGGACGGTGAAAGTGCAAGCGCGGCCTTCCCTGCTCCCGGAACGAGCGTTGCGAGCGACGGAGAAAGTGCATTGGTAAGCTGCCAATCGACCAGCGGGACGCGGATTTCAAGGCTGTGGGCCATACCAGCCCAATCGGAGTCGCGCAGAAGCTGATTCCTCATATAATTTGACGATTCCAGAACACAGATTCGGGCAGTATTAAAGCCCGGGTCGGGCGTCAATTGTTCTTTATGCATATGTGCAAGATTCAGACGGCGAAGACCTTCGCGGGTTATCTCATCACCTAACAGGCTCGGCAGTTCATGCGGCAGATAGAGGCCGCGACGGAGCAGATAACATCCGGACCAGCTTCCGGCATGTTCGAATATTCCCAGAGCCTTTGGCTTGCGCCGCGCGAATTCCGGCATGAGCATTTCAGCGACCAAGCGTGTGATACGACCCCAGAATGGAACGCGTGCCGGGATGCCATAGCGCTTACGCCAACGCGGGATATCATAAAAACTGGGGTAACCTGCGAGTAACTCGTCGCCGCCCAGGCCGGACAAAGCGACCTTCAGGCCAGCCTCCTTCGCCGCCTTGGAGACGAACCATGTGTTCACGCCATCAATCGAAGGCTGATCCATCGCTTCTAAAATCGCAGGCAAATCATTTTGGAATTCCCGCTCGCCGACGCGGCGGATAATGTGTTCAGCGCCGTAATGGCGCGCCATCTGCGCAGCAAGCGGCACTTCATCTTCCGCGGTGTCTGCGAACTCATCGAAGCCCAGGGTGATCGCGCGGACCTTTCGCTGGCCAGCATCGCGCACCAGACCCAGGAGTGCGCCGGAATCGATGCCTGCCGAAAGGAATACTCCAACCTCTACGTCGGCTAAAAGGTGCGCCCTCACGCTGTCGAACATCGCTTGCTGGACACGCGCGTTCAGTTCGGATGGTGCGGCGCTATGCTGAGCGCCTTCTGCCAGCACGGCAGCGAGATTTGCGAAACGTCGCGGCTCACGCGGCCCGGACTCGTCAACCCATTGAAAGTGGCCAGCCGGCAACGCGCGGATCTCTCGATAAAGCGTAAAGGGCTCGGGTACGCTCCCGAAGAGATGATAGCCAACCATGCCTGCGGGTTCCGGGTCGCGCGATACCTGACCGCCCGCAAGGAGCGCCTTGACCTGTGAAGCAAAGCGGAATGTCCAACCGTCATTCGCTGTGTAGATCGGCTTAATACCGTAGGGATCGCGCGCAAGGAACAGGGATCGTTTTTTATTGTCCCAAATTGCAAAGGCATACATGCCGCGGAGCTTATGAACCATCGCCTCGCCGTCGCGTGCGTAAAGATGAAGAATCGCTTCGGTATCGGACGTAGTGCGAAATCGCGTGCCTTCGGTCTGCAGTTCCGTTCGCAGAGCCGGGTAATTGTAAATCTCGCCGTTGAAGACGATGCTCAAACGTCCATCCGCGCTCACCATCGGCTGGTTGGCACGCTCAGAAAGATCGATGATCGACAGGCGGCGATGAGCGATGCCGCAACGGCGGTCTTCGCTCCACCAGAGGCCAGCGCCATCAGGCCCACGCGCGCGCATATGATCGCGAGTGGTGATCAATTCAACTTCCATTGGCGAATTAGCTGCCGAGTGGAACGCGTAAATGCCGTTAATACCACACATATCAGTTAAGCGAGCGCGCGAACCGCCCTTACGTTATTGTTTGACCACGACCAAGCAGTCTCAATCATGTCGTCGATCTTCGTATATTTTGGCAACCAGCCTAGATCGCGGTTTGCGCGGTTGGCGTCGGCGACCAGAGACGCGGGATCGCCAGGGCGGCGGCCGCCCTTCAGCACCGTGAAGTTTCGATTCGTGAGGCGTCGCCCTGCATTGATCACTTCCATGACGGAATAGCCATCGCCGGTGCCGAGATTATAGGCGCGTTCAAGCTTGCGCTCGTCCAAACGCATCATGGCGCAAACATGCGCGTCAGCGAGGTCGCTGACATGGATGTAATCGCGAATGCAGGTGCCGTCTGGCGTATCGTAGTCATCTCCATAAACAGTGATGTGGGCCCGGCGGCCCGCCGCAGCATCCAGAACGAGCGGGATCAAATGCGTTTCGGGCTCGTGGCACTCGCCGAGTTCGCCTTCGGGATCAGCACCCGCAGCGTTGAAATAGCGCAGTGAGACGCTCTTCAGGCCATAGGCATCGCCGTAGTCCGCAAGAATCTGCTCGATAATCAACTTGGAGCGGCCATAGGGATTGATTGGTCGTTGCGGGGTGTCTTCAGCGATTGGAACTCTTTCCGGAATGCCGTAGGTGGCGCAGGTACTGGAGAACACAATCTTGTCCACGCCGCTGTTGCGCATGGCTTCCAGTACGCTTAGCGTCCCGACGACATTGTTGCGATAGTACTTGGCTGGGTTCTCGACTGACTCACCGACATAGGCAAAGGCTGCGAAATGGATTACGGCGACCGGCTTATAGGTTGCGATAACGCGCGACAGGCGGGACGTATCGAGGATATCGCCCTTCTCAAGCGCCCCCCATTTAACCGCCCATTCGTGCCCGTAAATGAGATTGTCGTAGGTCACCGGCGTGAAGCCGGCACGCGACAGCGCTTTGCAGGTGTGCGAACCGATATAACCGGCGCCGCCGGTAACAAGAACATTGGTCATTGTTTCATTTCGATTGCTCAGGAGCAACGGAAGTACTGACCTGAACTTAAGTGAACAGGTAAGGTGGATTTGCTTGCACACACTTTGTGCTGGCTACGCCACCTTAAGTACGGCGGGAATGCGTCGCGCTAACATCCGCGCCAAATTGTGCGACGGGCGCTCTATAGAAAAATAAAACGACGCACAAAACGCAGCGCAGGCCAGGGAGACCTCAAGAAACTGGCTTATCTCGATCTGTGGCGGCAAAGCGAAAGCTGCTAATACGATCATGTGGCACAGGTAAACGGAGTAACTGGCCCGGCCGCAAATCTCGATAATCTTTGAAGTGCCCCTCTCTTGCGCGGCTCGAATTTCTTCCAATACCCAATAGAATGCCAGAGGTGAAAACGCCAACATGGAGAAATTGTAGTGAAACATTGAATGGAAATGTAATGCCGTGGCGGCGCTTGAAGCTAGCCAAACCACCAAGCGTAATCCCGCCAGACGGAAGCGGCTGAGCGCAGGCGCTGGCTTGCGGACGTGTTCTGCCAAGAGTACACCGAGGATCCAAACGGGTAAGCCATAGATCCAAGTTAGCGCCAACCCGTAGCCCCACACAAATCCGTGATGATTACTCACAAGAAGAACTGTCAGTGCCGATGAGGCAACAGAAACTGCGAGAACAAAGTACCATCCAGCCGCCGAAGCGACCTTTAATAGAACCGGATAGATTGCGTAGTAGATTAACTCGCAGTAAAGCGACCATAGAACGGGTTCCAATATCGAGCTTCGACCTAACAAGACCTTGGACAAAATGACTGCGCAAACCAGGGGCGCGCCTACCCTTAGCCCACGCCTAATCCAAAACTTTACCGGATCGAGTTGATTCGTGCTTGCGACAGGGAGGTGAATACACAGCCCGGATATCACATAGAACACTATCACAGCCGCTACACCGTCGAAGGCGACGCCGTTCAACGATGCAACGAAGTGGATCATTGGTTCCGGGGCCCCTACATGCGCCAGAAGATCCCCAAGTGGCAGACCTCCTAAATGACTGAACACAACCCACACTGCGCAAATGATGCGCAAGCTGTCGATCCCCGCAACGTGAGGCGTTCTGATTTGCTTGGCAGGCGACGTGTCACTCCGCGTGTGGACCGAACTATGCGCTGAGATTAGAGAAACCGACTGCGCGCCGCTCGATTCCTTGAGCTGCGCCGATGGGGAGGGCTGAACTTTGGTAGCGCCCATACTTATCAGCCTATCCCCGCTGCAAAACGGGTATAAATAGCACTTCCTTTTAGTTGCTCTCTCTTAATTGCTACACCGTCACTCTCGTCATGGCAGTTTCTGATAATGCTGTTTGGTTATGACTTCGAGTGCTCTTCTGCCTGTTGAGCGTCTCGATTGCTATAGCTGTAATGGTTGTATCCGTAGTACGAATAACCGTCGGCCGAAGTATTATGGCTGACCTGATTGAGAACAACGCCGACGATGTTAGCATGGACGCGACGAAGGGCCGAGATGACTTCGGCAACCGCGCGGCGTTTCGTTTGTGCAGCCCGGCTAACGACCAGAACGCCATCGGCGGCGGAAGCCATCTGGAGGCACTCCGCGAAGCCGAGCAGAGGCGGAGAGTCTAGAATCACCATGTCATATTGCTTGGCAAACTCGTCCAGTAAGGTTGAAAGCCGCGGGCCGATCAGGTCTGCCGCGCGATGAGATCCGATGCCGGCCGGTAGAAGGGTTAGATTGGCTTTTCCTTCAATGGGGATCACTGCATCCTGCCAGGGGATCTCGCCCGTGAGCACATTGGCAAGCCCATGGTCTGGAGTCAGCGCAAACTTTGCATGCAGGCTTGGGCGGCGCAGGTCGCCGTCTACGAGAAGAGTCTTCTTGCCATGATCAGCATTGGCGATCGCAAGGTGAGCGGCGAGCGTCGTTTTCCCCTCGGAAGGCGTGGCACTTGTGAGCACAATCGAATGCAGGCGGCCTTCAAAGTCAGAGAGGAGGATGGTGTTGCGCAACGTCCTGACAGCCTCATCAAAGCTGGAGGATGCTGCGTATTTATTCGCCTTTCGCTTTTCTTTCGCGCCATTCCCGGGAACGATCTGCAATGGAGTTACGGAGTTTCCCGGCTGGGGAAACTGCGCCGCGATCTTGTCAATTGGCATCGAGGCGATAACGTCGGTCTGAAGAAAGCGGCTAGCTTCCTTGGGATCGCGGAGTGTGTTATCGAGCCTATCCAGCAAGACCGCCGCCCCGACTGCTAACAAGGCTGAAAGAAGGAACGCGAGAAGAACATTATGCCGGATATTCGGGTAAACCGGGACTACTGGCGGGCGAGCATAATCCGCGATACGGATGTTGTTGTCCTGGAACCCTTCATTAATGTTTGCGTCTTGTATTTTCGTGATCAACTCGTTGTAGAGCGTCCTGTCTGCATCAGCTTCCTGTTTCAATTGCTGATATTGAAATGACCGCGTGTTTACCTGGTCCCACTCCGCCTTGGTCTGCGCGACAGCGGCCTCGAGCAACTGTTCGTGGCTCAGACTCTCCTTGTATTGCTCCTCAGCTTGACTGACAATTCGCTGCTGCGTAGCATCAATCTCCTTCTCGACTTCAGCCAACTCAGAGGCTGCCTTGCGGTAT
>JAJZAL010000044.1:22092-27720 GCA_021799405.1 Acidobacteriota bacterium | reverse complement strand
TCCAACTACGCTTTGACAACGCAGTTATGCCATGAAATGACGGCCTTTCCAATCACTTTTCTTCATTCCACCCGCCGCTCTCGACAACTTGCCTGTGAGAAATGAGGGCTAATCACGGTCTATTCCAGCCCGGCAGCTTCGCGGCCTGATTATCCCGCGGTCTCGCCCTTGTTTCTGCTGACGGCTGCGCCTCTGCTGCTTTTCCTGTATGCGGCGAGCGCCAGCACGCAGACGATTCTGCTGCGCCGCGGCATATCCGTCTTTGAGACAGCGCAGACACTGACCGCGTTCCTGCTTACGTATCGGAGCTTTCTGACCTTCTGGTCGGGCAGGGCGGAAATCATCCTCGGGATGTTCTGCCTGGTGGCCTCGGCGGCAGGCTACACTGTGAGCTTTGCCTGGTTCGAGCGGGTCCACGCGCAGCGGAACTATCACGTTTATGCGACGGGTAGCCTGGCTCTTCTGCTTGCAGGGTGTTTCCTGAGCCTGCCCGGCACGTGGCTGGCTATCTGCGTCGCAGTCTTTGCCGTGGGAACAAGTTTTGCAGCGCGGCGAATCCACCATTTCTCGCTGGAATTCCACAGTCTCGCCGCTTTGGCTGTGATTACCGTCGCATCGGGGTTGCTACTGTGGAGCGCGAAAGCTTTTGCCGGACCGCTTCCTGGTGCGCCCGGAGGAACGATGGTTCTGGTTACGGTCGCGGCCGTTCTGTGTTGCATCGCATTCTTGCAATCCGCCGCTGACTTTTGGTGGAATCGCCTGCTGGTGTTGACGGGTGCGGCCCTGAGCGTATGCACTTCGGGGGGACTCCTAGTCTGGGGAGTGGTGTGGATCGGGACGAAACTCCATGCGGCGCCATTCACGCCCGGCCCGCAACACGTGGCCGTGATCAGGACCTTTGTTGCCTGCGCCTTTGCGCTCGGACTCGCGTGGAGCGGTTCGAAATGGCAGCGGAAAGAGTTGGCGTGGCTGGCGTGGACGGCGCTGGTCCTGGGAGCGGTCAAGCTGCTGTTTGAGGACGTGCGCCACGGGCATCTTGCGTTCACGGCCACATCGATCTTCCTCTATGCGGTGACACTTCTGCTCGTACCCCGGCTCATTCGTACCCACATCAAGACAGAGCTCAGCTGACGGAAGCAGGTGAGAGCGCCAGGGAGGGCACGGTAAGGAGGGATCCGGTGCGCGATGATAGCTGCGACTCACAGAACCGGGTTCTGTCGAGGCACTATAGAGACGCCCATTCGTACTGATGTGCGGGACTCGAGTCAGATTTCCCGGAGATGACACAGCCTCCGGATATGAAAAGGCCGCACATAACGTGCGGCTTTTCTTGTGGCGTTTTCGGACTGGCTGATCGCCTTTTATCGACCTATCTTGCGCAGTGGCTTGCCGGCCATGAGGTTGCGTTCGATGAATTCCAGAGTGATGTTTTTGGTTTCCGGCACCAGGAAAACCGTAATCAATATGAACAGCACGTTGAATCCGGCATAGAGCCAGAAGGTTTGAGCATGGCCAAAGTTGTTGAGCAGGGTGAGGAAGGTGGCGCCGACCACGAAATTGGCAATCCAATTGGTCAGCGTGGAAAGAGCAATGCCGAAGTCGCGTCCGTTGATCGGCTGCACCTCCGAGCACAAAATCCAAATGAGTGGACCTGCCGACATGGCGAAGCCGACGATGAAGAGCAGGAGCATCGCGACGGTGAAGATCTGCTCGACATGGGTATTGATGCCCAGATGCATCATGATGCCAACGACTGCCATGCCGATGGCCATGACAGAAAAGCCGGTGTAGAGGATGGGCTTACGGCCCAATTTGTCGACCAGCCAGATGGCAATGAATGTAGCCAATACGTTGGTCAAACCGACGATGGCGGTGAAGACCATCTGCGCTTCCTTCTGATATCCCATGTCCCTGAAAATGATCGGAGCATAGTACATCACCACATTCATGCCGGTGAACTGCTGCACGATTTGGAGCAGCACGCCGAGGCCTACCGAGCGCCGGAAATTGCTATTCTGCAGGAACATGTGCCAGCCGTGCTGCGGGATGCTGAGCTGTGCTGCGATTTCCTGCTCTTCCTGCTCCACGATCTTCGGGTTGCCGCGCAGCCTGATAAGCACTTTCGTGGCTTCTTCCTTGCGTCCGCGCATCATCAGCCAGCGTGGGCTGTCGGGCAGCGAGAAGATCCCCAGAAAGAATAGAGCGCCCGGAATGGCAATGATGCCGAGCATCCAGTGCCAGTTGCCAGAGTAGCTGAAGGCCAGATCGGACAGGTAGGCGACAAAAATGCCAATCGTGATCATCAACTGATAAAACGACACCATGGAGCCGCGAATATTTTCGGGCGCGATTTCCGCCAGATAAATGGGTGCCGTGAAGGAAAGAATGCCGATAGAGACGCCGAGGATCAGGCGTCCGGTGAGCAGAACGGCTACGGACTCGGCCGCGCCGCACATGATGGAGGCCGCAACAAAAATCAGCGAGCCCAACATCAGGGAGCGCTTGCGCCCCAGGCTCTTCGCCATCCACCCGCCTGCGATGGCGCCGACCGCAGCGCCGAGCATCATCCAACTCACGATGTGCTCCAGCATGGTGTCGGAGATGCCGAAATCCGCCTTAATAAACTGTTCCGCGCCGGAAATGACGCCGATATCCAGTCCGAACATCAGGCCGGCGAGGGCCCCCAGCAAGCCGATCATAACGGCAGCGGCTTTGGGGTGAGCTTCAGTTGTAACCGTTTGCGCTGTAGCTTTCATGAAGTCTCCATCGAGGTGTCGCCGGTTGCATGGACGCGCCCGTTGTTCACCGAAGCAGGTTCGACACGGTTGAATGGGGTACGTGGGCAAATCCGACTGCACAGATTGTAGTGGCATCCGTCAGTCGCTGGCCAGATGAACGAAAACCGAGGCCAAAAGGCCTGTTTGGATTTCTATAACCAGATGGCGAATCTCAAGACGTCAGGGAATCAAATCTGGACTGTTCCACCGTCTACAAAGAGCTCGATGCCAGCGACAAAGCTGGCGTCATCGGATGCGAGGAAAACAACGGCCCTGGCAATCTCTTCCGGTTTGCCGAGGCGACCGAGCGGCACGGTCGAAGCCAGCTGATGGTAGAGCGCGTTCTTTTGCTCCTCGGTTTCGGCCAGGCCACTGAGCCCTGGAGTGTCGATTGGGCCGGGGCTAATCACGTTGACGCGGATCCTGCGATTTTTCAGGTCGCTGGTCCATCCGCGGGCAAAGGAACGGACCGCCGCCTTACTGGCCGAGTAGACGCTGAAGTTGGGGTTGCCCTGAACTGAGACGATGGAAGCGTTCAGCACGATCGCCCCGCCGTCCGGGATCAGCGGCAGAACCTTCTGGACAGTGAAGAGAACCCCTTTTACGTTCGTGTGAAATGTTTCATCGAATTGCTCCTCAGTGATCTGTCCGATAGGGGCGAATGAACCACCTCCAGCATTGACGAACAGCACATCCAGACGGCCCTTTTCATGCTGAATCTGTTGATAGAGCGCATCCAGATCCGTGAGCCTCGAAGCGTCTGCCTGCACCGCCTTTGCGTGGCTTCCCAATACGGCGACAGCTGATTCGAGCTGCGCCTGACGGCGTCCGGTGATGAAGACGAAAGCGCCTTCCTTGATGAACTCTTTTGCTGTCGCGAGGCCTATCCCTGAACTTCCACCCGTGACCAGCGCAATCTTGCCTTCCAGTTTGCCTGCCATCTTCGTACTCCTGTTTGCGAAACATTTGAATGGTGCGTTTCGGATGTTCTGATGAAGAGAAGGATTCGATTGGCACAACGATTCTTCTGTAGATGGCGAATTGCGATCCTTCTCCAATGTCTGTTCGTCGAAGTTGAGCTGGATTGAAGATTGTTGTCTTCGCTGTCATGAGAAGGCGTCGTCCAAAGATTTGCAGGCGGTCTGGCGCGGCTGCCAAGGGGGCAATCACTCCCGGGAAATCTGAGAAACAGCCCCAGGTCCGGAGGCGCAAGAACCGATGGCCGGGCAGCCAACAAATGAAGAGGGTTGGGCCGGCTGAATCTTGACAGCGGTATAATCCCGTTGCACGAGGATGATTCGGGGGCTCAGCCGGTTTCATGAATCGTCCTTATCAGAAGGCAAGCTCACCACGTGCCGTCCGAAAATCTTGCAGTCCAGCGAGTATGCACCCGGGCCCAGTGCAGCAATCGAAAGGCTTATGACGACTGCCACCATGGTATGAAACACATCCCCATGAGGCTTCACCTGCAGGCGCAACAACTCCAAGGCTGCAGCGACAATCGCGGCATATGGGGTCAGGGCTCCGAGGATAAGGCAAAACGCCACGACCGAAGACACAATGACAGCAAAACCGGAAGGCCCATCTCGATAAGCAATCTCATCGACCAGAAGCAGGGCCACCGTTACTACCCTCAAGGCCACGAGCGCAACTCCGGGGGGGCCGTTTGGAAACATCGAGTACAGTCGCTGCACTTACTCACGTTAGCGGGACAGCGGCATTGCGCCAATCCCGGAAGGGTCGTCTGTATCTGCTTCTTTTGAGTCTTGCGGACTCGAGGTGTCCGGCATTATGCTCAGGCTCTCAACGCATACGGAAATTTCACATGTCTGCAACCTCAAGCCTATTCGAGCGCTCGGGGGCATTGCCGGCGATGCTGATCCGATGCTTCCGGCAGTGCATCGCGCGTGGCCGGGCGAGGTCGCCTGGCACACGGGGATGGATACTGGCTGCGTGCGTTTGGCTGGTGGTTGCGGGGGCGTGCAGGTCGGGCTCGGGAATGGATACACAGCAACCGCTGGATCAGATGTATCACACCGGCTGGACCGGTAGAGACGGATTGTCCGGTATCGTACTGGCTCTTGCCCAAACGAAGGACGGATATCTGTGGGTGGGAACTACGGAGGGACTCTTTCGCTTCAACGGCATTTCGTTTGAACTGTACAAACCACTGGACGGAAGCTTTCGTTCGCGCGCCGTCTCGGCGCTATTGGCTACTACTGACGGCGGTCTTTGGATCGGATACTTGCGCGGCGGCGCCAGCTATCTGAAGGAAGGACGTGTCACGAATTATTTCATTCACGAGGGATTTCCGTTCGGCATTGTGCGGTGTTTCGCCGAAGATCAGGACGGAAAGATCTGGGTCGCAGCAACCGGCGGATTGGGGCTCCTTGAAGGTCACAAATGGAAAACGCACTTCAAGTCATGGGGCTATCTGGGCGACTCGCCGGACAGGCTCTTCGTAGACGATCGTGGAACACTGTGGGCTGGTACTGGAACACAGATTGTGTTTCTGCCCAAGGGATCCCGGCACTTTATCAACACTCGTATTTCATGTCCAGTCGTAGGAGCATTCGCCGAATCCTCGAACGGTAGAGTCTGGTTCCTTGACTACAAGCGCATGCGTATGCTCTCGTTGCCGCCGCAAGAGGGCGTCCGCCAGGCAGGCTGGCTAACCCAGACCAGCTCGTCACAAGAGGCCATTTTTGATCGCCACGGGAGTTTATGGGTGACTGACCCGGACGGAAACAGCGGAATCTTCCGCATTTCTTCCCAGCAACTGTCACTGCGTCTCCATATTGCCAATTCCAGCCCCGGCATCCAGCATTTCGGTTCGCGACAAGGACTCACG
>JAJZAL010000044.1:0-22082 GCA_021799405.1 Acidobacteriota bacterium | reverse complement strand
GAGTGCTTCGCTCGGTCTTCTTGAAGATCGCGAGGGAAATATCTGGGTGGGCACCTACTTCGGACTGGATCGTTTTCGGCATCGCAATCTCACGTGGTATCCGGTACTACCTGGAACGCACACCTACAGCCTTGTGGTCGGACGCAGCGGCAACATCTGGGCCGGCACCGATGTCGGAAGGGTTGTGCACATTCCCGATGGGAAAGTGGTTCCAGGAAGCCCGAAGAATGTTGCTGGCGCGTATCGCGCTCCAGATGGAAGCATCTGGCTTTACCCCCAGCACAAGCTTTGGCGCTGGCAGGATGGAAGATTTGTGGAAATACCACTGCCGCGGGATGCGCTGAGCAACCGTGTCCAGTCACTGGCGATTACACCGAGAGGCATCGTCTGGGTTTCGATTTCCGGAAGCGGGGAATACTATCTCCGGAATGGGAAGTGGACTTGGGTAAAACTGCTGCCGGAGCACCCTGACTGGACTGCAAACACTGCCTATGCCGATGATGACGGTCGCGTGTGGATTGGCGTGCAAAACAACATAGCGGAAGTGGACCGTGGCCGGATCAGGGTCTATTCGGCTAAACAGGGCCTCACGTTGGGCCCCGTCCTCGCGGTCGGCGGTAACGCCAAGCAGCTTTGGGCCGGTGGCGAAAAGGGCCTCGCGCTATTGCGCGGTCATGAATTTCATGAAGTGTACGCCAGGAATGGGGCCAGCTTCGGCGTGGTCACGGGTCTAGTAGCCACATCGCAACATGGACTGTGGCTGACCGCAACAAGTGGAATTATCCACATCTTTCAGCGTGACGTGGAAAGGGTGCTGCGGAATGCGAGTCTTCAGGTCAACGATGAGGTATTCAATATGGCCAGCGATTTACCTCAGGCTCCGGAGAGCATGGGTCTCTACTTTCACACAATTGTGGAGGGACGCGATGGTGTGCTCTGGATCCAGACTACGAGCGGTGTAGCGCGCCTTGATCCCAGCCAAATTGTGCGCGATCCGTTTCCGCCATTAATGGCCATACGCTACGGGTATGCCGATGGCAAGCGCTACTCCCCATACGCGACTGCGATCATGCCTCCGCATACAGAGAGCGTTCGAATTGATTATGACGGTCTGGGCCTATCCGTTCCTCAGCGGGTAAGGTTCCGCTACCGGCTTAAAGGACTGGAGAAGAAGTGGATCAATGCAGGCAGTCAACGTCAGGCGTTCTTCACGAATCTTCTTCCGGGGCGATATGAGTTTGAAGTTCTGGCCTGCAACAGCAACAGGGTGTGGGCAAAAACACCGGCGGTCTGGAATTTCAAGATCCTGCCTGCCTGGTATCAGACGTTGTGGTTCAAGAGCCTGGTGTGGACGACGGTGGTGGCCCTGTTGTGGCTGTTCTATCTCTTCCGCCTGCACCAGATCAGCGCAGCGATCCAAAACCGTCTTGATACTCGCCTGAGAGAGCGCGAGCGAATCGCACGCGAGTTACACGACACTCTCCTGCAAGGCTTTCAAGGACTTGTGCTTCGTTTTCAGGCGGTGCTGCTACAGATCCCCGCTGCTGACCCGCTGCACGATGCAGTAGAGAAGGCCCTGATGCGTGCCGACGGAGTTCTGGTGGAAGGTCGTGAGCGGGTCCGTGAGCTGCGCGCGGAATCGGGGTCGGATCTGGGGAATGTGCTGGCGGAGTTCGGCACGAGCCTGGCCTCGGAATCGACTACGTTTCAACTCATCGTGGTTGGAACCCCAAGGCCGCTGCAGGCTCTCATGTGTGACGAAGCCTCCTACATAGGCCGCGAGGCGTTGATGAACGCTTTCCGACACGCTCAGGCGACGCGGGTTGAGGCGGAGCTTACTTACGGCAAGTCGCACCTGGTTCTGCGAATTCGCGATGATGGAATTGGCATTGAGGAAAAGACGGTAGCGGTTGGACGCTCAGGCCACTGGGGGCTGCAAGGAATGCGCGAACGAGCGCGCGCGTTGGGCGGACAACTATCGATATGGAGTCATTCCGGCGCCGGGACAGAAGTCGAGCTGGATATTCCAGGAAAGGTCGCCTATAGAAAGGACGACAGCGGAAGGACTGTGTCATGGTTCAGTCGTCAATGGAGGCGAAGGAGGTAAAGATGCTAAATGGCGGAAAGATCAGAATCATGGTTGTTGACGATCACCCCCTTCTGCGGGAGGGAATTGCGGCTGTATTGGCGAAAGAAGAGACGATCGAGCTTGTTGCAGAAGCGGCGAACGGTCAGGAAGCCATTGAGAGATTCCGCAGCGTCCGTCCCGACGTCACTCTGATGGATCTTCGACTGCCCGGCATCAATGGCATTGAAGCCATCAAGGCCATCCGCGGTGAGTTTCCGGCTGCGCGCTTTATTGTACTTACTACGTATCTTGGCGACGTCCAAGCTCTGCGCGCTTTGCAAGCGGGAGCCACCGGCTACATGCTCAAGACGATGCTCCGTACCGAGCTAATTGACACGATTCGAACCGTGCATGCCGGGCGGCGCCGCATTCCTCCTGAGATCGCCCGAGAGCTTGCCGAGCATGTGGCTGATGATTCGCTCACTGAGCGAGAGATCGAAATTCTTCGCTGCGTCGCGGCGGGTGCTTCGAACAAGATCATTGCCGACCAACTGCACCTATCGGAAGCAACAGTGAAAGGTCATATGAAAAACATACTTTCCAAACTGGGCGCCAATGATCGCACCCATGCGGTCACCATTGCGATGAAGCGCGGATTTTTTGACGCATGACGTCGGATAAGTCGGCGCGCAGCCGGTATGGAAACTTGTCATCGCGTGCGGCTATTGCCGCGCTTCGCTTCGTCATCCTGGAAGAATGGTCCGCGGCATGTATCAGGAGGCACTGGGTCCGAACCGCATTCCGTGCGGGTAAAGAGCGGCAAGAGGCAATGCGCTTGAATTTGAATTTCTGATCCGCTGCGGGGCTCAGCGAGCTGGTCCTGGCTAGCGATGTGGAGCGACAGAGCAACAACGCTCGCGGGATACTGACGCACGAAGTCATTCACCTTACTGATATCTCGAGCGGTAGCGATGACTCGTTCGCCACCAGCAAGGGGCTTGTTGGCAAGGAGTCGATCGAATCCGGTGAACGCTCCGGTGATGAATCAGACACGGGATGAGCTTGATGCGGGCATAAGGGGATCCTTGTAAGGAAGTGTTGCAAATTTGCGTTCATGGCAAACGAGCAGACGGGGCAAACGGGTTGAGCGGGAACGGCCACGATGAACTCTCGACTGGCTTCGCAGTTGTGATTGTGATTGGCTCCCTGAAGCTCCTACATCCAGCAGCGAGGTCGATGACGAGAAGGTTATCGTCGGCATCATCTTTTCTTACAAGAGTGCAGGCAATCAACATAATCGCTCAACCTCTCGCATCGTCGCGAGTTGTGATTACAGATCCAGGTCGCTTAGTTCGGGGTGGCCGTCAGGACGTCGCCCCTGGGGCCAGCGGAACAGTCGCTCCGCTTCACGGATTCTCAGGTCGTTGATGGAGGCGTACCTGTGGTGCATGATTCCATCCTGATTGAACACCCAGTTCTCGTTGCCGTAGGCGCGATACCATTGGCCACGGTCGTCGCGGTATTCGTAGGCGAAGCGAACCGCGATGCGATCCCTGTCATATGCCCAAAGCTCCTTAATGAGGCGATATTCAAGTTCGCGTTGCCATTTGCGCTGTAGGAAGAGAATGATCTGATCTCTTCCAGTAATGAACTCGGCGCGATTCCGCCACACGCTGTCGGGAGTGTATCCCAAGGCGACTTGTTGAGCATTGCGCGAATTCCAGTTGTCCTCGGCCTTTCGCACCTTCAGAGTCGCGGTGTCGAATGAGAAAGGCGGGATCAAAGCGGGTGATGGAGAGACAGACATGGAACTCCTCCTCATGATGAATGTCTGATGCACCGCCAGGGATTTGGCAGAGCAGGTTGAGAGAATTGGAAAACGGTCCTCTTGTATTGCCTTTCGGTCTTTGATCTTTGGCCGGTTGTGGGCAATTAAGCGGCGTTCGATCGCGGCATCTGCTGTCGAGGAATTTGACTCGCGGGAGCTTTCTTCCGGGGAAGAGCGAGAAAACGGAAAGCATCATTGATGGTATCCGGGATTCTGGTTTTCGGCCGGTGCAGCATGCGGGCAGCCTTTGCTGCCGTTCGTACCAGTGCATAGCGGTTGGGTTCCCGAGCGAGAGCAGCGACAATGAGTTCAGCACGCATGGGTTTCTCTCCTGGTCAAAATCAGAAAGTACTTGCCGTTATTGATGACTGGAAACGTTGCTGGATGTTCCTAGCGAGTCGTTCTCCGGAAGGCTGGTTGCATGGGCGCTATCGTGAATCTTGCAGTTCGCTGCGAACAGTGCGATACGCAATCGTTGATTCTTCAACAACAGGAGGCATATGCAGCGCTGCAGGCGCTGTGCCGTGGATTTCCAGTCTTCATCAGTTTCCTGCCCGATTGGGAAGAGTTCGTCCTGCCAAGTCGTGTTCTCCATACTCAGCTCCTCTTTGAGTGAGCGGTTACTGTTGTCGCCGACGGAAAGCACCAGTGCCCCGAGTACGGCGATTATGGGAACTGTGCGAAATCGGATGAGTGGCCCCAGCGGCGGTAAATCCTCGACGTGCTTCTGCGAACTCCGTGACCTCGGGACTACGCCGGATCACGATGCCGAAAGAGTACTGCAGTGCTGGAGGGCTCGAAACCCCCGATAGGGGCAGGTTGCGCAACCCCTTTTGGAAGAATTGTCGTCGGCACGTGATCGCCGCCAGTGGTAATGAGCTAGTGAGAATGCGAGTGTGGGGCGGTGGTGAAACACGTCGATTGCAGGCATCAGCCGACGAACCAAGCGCGCGGCAAGTCGAGTTGATCGGACTCATCACATCAATAGCTCGCATACCATTCTCGAATCGGAGGTAGAAGCGACACGACGTCTCTCGTTTGCTCTGAGTGTGCGCTCATTTGAACGAGGTCGACCCTAGCTGTGCAGAAGATAAGTGGCGCTCGAGCTTTGCCCGCAGCGCCAGTCGAGCTCGACGTCTTCGGGATTTCACAGCAATCACCGTCGTGCCGAGAATCTGGGCTGTTCCATGCATGGAATTTTCCTGCAGGTCGCAAAATTGAAGTGCCATTCGCATCTCGGGTTTTAACTGAGCCAGTTTTGCATTGAGCAATGTGTCGCACTCTTTTGCAAAACAGAGAAATTCTGGATCGGGCCGTTGGTCGGGTATTTCAACCGGCAGCGGCATTTCCGTCCCTTCGTGGACGTGCGCCACCAGCGGCATTTCTCTCCGTCGGGACTGCTTTCGCTTCCACATGAGGGCCTCATTTCGTGCAATGCTGATCAACCATGTGGAGAGAGAGCTCTCTTTCCGAAATGCTGCCAGGTTCATGAAAACCTTCATGAACGTTTGTTGTGCAATGTCTTCGGCGTCGCACATGTTGCCAGACATTCTACGACCAATGGACAACACCGTATGTTTGTAAGATCGGACAAGATCATCGAATGAGGAGATATTGCCACCTGTGGCTGAAGAAACGAGTAAATTAATATGCTCTTCACAGCCGGTCTCAGACTGCGCAGATTTCGTCCGCTCCGTATTTTTCAAGGTCATTGTGAATTATCCTTCTTCAGTCCGCGCAGCTTGAGTCGCCAGAGCGTAGCGGAGTGTTCGACTTGCCTGAATCCTTCCTCGATTAGCCAAGGGCGATTTGAGTTAAGTGCGGCTCCCGGCGAATACTTCGTGTTTGTGCCCACACACTCGGCAGATGGACTTCCGATGCGGTCATTCGCGAGAGTGATAACGGTTGCGTTCCGAGTGACTGCCACTAAGGCTGGATGCGTTCACCTCGGTTCGCTCCTGGGCGTTCTGGGCGCTGACTGATGCTGGAATACCTGTGGCGGCGTTTGCAATTTGAAGTCGCAGATGAGCCGGAAGCGGGCGTTGGGGTTTACGGCGAATCGTGATGCGGCTGCATAATTGTGTGGCTTACCTATACTGCTCAGATAACTTCGCGGTCCAGCGCCTGTGCCGGATCACGATGCTGAAAGAGTACTGCGGTGCCGGATCGACCGAAACCCTCGATGGAAGCAGGTTGTGAATACACTTTCGGAGGGGTTGCCGACAGACCGTTGGGACTATCCGGGTGAGTGGTGGGGATAGGGTCTCCGCGAAATCACGCTGAGATACCGCGGAAACATTCTTGTGGAATTAGTCGCAACTTTGACGCTAAGCGAAGAGGGATGTAAATGTGAACTGAGACCTTTACAGACACGCCCCGGTCAAAGGCGCCGCCCATCCGAAGGTCTCTTTGGTCGGTCGGATGGCATCACAGCAATGATGGCAACTGGAGCGCAGCGCGAAGTCGTAAGGCGTTCCAAAGGGAGAGGGGGCATATGACATCTGAGTCCAGTCGTGGCCTTGTGCATCTGAAGAGCCCATATTCAGTCTTCGAAACGATGGCACGGTTACAGGATGCGATCCGGTCGAAAGGAATACCGATCCTTGCCCGGATTGATCACAGCGGCGACGCACTGCGAGCTGGGTTGCAGATGAATCCTGTGCAGCTGCTCATTTTTGGTAACGCCAGGGCGGGGACTCCGTTGATGGTCGCTTCGCCGACGATCGCCATCGATCTTCCTTTGAAGGCATTAGTCTGGCAGGACGCGGATGGGGCGGTCTGGCTCACTTATAACAGCCCTGAGTACCTACTCCAAAGACACTCTCTGCCGCTCGATCTTGCGCAAAATATTGCGGCGATCAAAGCAGTATCCGAAGAGGCAGTCAAGAGATAGCGGGCGCGCCAGAGTGCCTTCTATCAGGTCCTTTGACTTTATTCTGCCCAATGCTGCTGGGACTTAGGAGCGTTCCTGGCAAGTCACTCCAATAGTCGCCACACCAGAGAATGATTCGTCATTGGAAAGATCTTCATCGCAAGGAGCGCGAGTGTTCCAATCCGTATGCTATCGAGAGCGGCTTAACCGCTGTCCGAGGAATGAATTGCGACAAGGTGAGCTTTGAGTGCGCGTCTCGGATCCCGCTCTTTCGTTCTTGGCACAGGCGGCGAGGCGAGGGGATACCGGATGAGATGGGGAAATGGGCCGCAATACCGAGGCCTTCCGTGCGATCCACCGCCGGTCCGCAGGCGAGTCAATCGAAAGTAGTAGAGAGGGTTCAAACGTCGGGACGATTGACTTAGAGGCCGTATCTCCAGCAGTCTGGCGTCCACGCATGAAGACGAAAAAATTCGCTCTCCTGGCCGTAGCCGTAGTTCTGCTTTTTACAACTGGAATTTCAACCTATGGACAAAGTTCCCATGTGACTTTCTCCGCGTTTGAACGCGCGCGTGTCAATGCCTGGCAATGGTTTGAGGTGCCGCATCAATCGAGTACTTACAGCTATACGGGCTCGCTGCTGCGAGTTGGAATGGCGCAACAGGTCCATCACTGGAACTGGCGGCTGGAGTTATCTCAGCCCGCGGTGTTGGGGCTGCCGTCAAACGCGGTGTCTCCAATTGCAGCTCAGGGACAACTGGGTTTGGGCGGGACCTACTATGCAGCGAACGGCAACAATGCCGATCCCGCGGCGGTGTTTTTCAAGTTGGGATGGGTGCGCTATCGCTTCGATCGGCCGGACACGGATGTGCGCTTGGGGCGCTTTGAATTCTTTGATGGAGAAGAGACCCATCCCAAGAATCCGATCATCGCGTGGCTGCAGGCGAATCGTGCCAGCAACCGGCTGATCAGCAACTTTGGTTTTACCGAAGGGCAGCGCAGTTTTGACGGAGCAGATGCACATATCGGAGCGGGTGCATGGGATATTACAGCGCTTGCGGCGCGTTCGGACAAAGGCGTGTTCAACATGAACGGCAATGCGGAGTTGAACGTGGACGTGCAATACCTGGCGTTTACCCGACAAGCAGCCAAAGGGCATGTGCTGGTGAGAGCCTTCGGAATTGGGTACCACGATGGTCGAACCGGAATTCTGAAAATAGATAATCGCCCGCTGGCCGTGCGGCAAGCGGATCGCAAGAACATTCGGTTGGGTACTTATGGAGGGGATTTGCTTGCTGCGATTCCCGCGGGGCCGGGTGATTTCGACTTCATGTTCTGGGGCGTGTGGCAGAACGGGAGTTGGGGCGAGCAGCGCGACAGCGCCGGCGCCGCTGCTCTGGAGGGCGGCTACAAATTTACGAGTGTTGCGAGTGAGCCGTGGGTGCGCGGCGGCTGGTTTCGCTCGTCAGGGGACAACAATCCTCTGGACAACAAGCACAGCACGTTCTTCCAGATCCTGACGACGCCGCGTCTGTACGCGCGCTTTCCGTTCTACAACCTGATGAATAACACGGACACTTTTGTGCAGGTGATCGACACGCCGACCAAGAAGCTTGCGCTGCGCAGCGATCTGCACTGGGTGAGTCTGACGTCGGCAAAGGATCTGTGGTACCAGGGCGGTGGCGCCTTCGACAACAAGGTATTTGGTTATGTAGGGCGTCCTTCCAACGGGCATACATCGCTGGCAACGGTGGCCGACATCAGCGCCAACTGGAAGGCAACGTCGCATCTGGGAGTGGATTTCTATTACGCACATGCGACCGGCAAGGGCGTGATCAAGGCGATTTATCCGCCGGGTCACAACGCGCAATTCGGATATGTTGAGCTCGACTATCGCTGGAAACACTGAGTGAATGTATGCATTCGTTGAAGCCGAGTTCTACAAGGCTCGGCAACGGCCGGCCAGGGGGAAGCAGAAAGGGGTGTTCACGTGAAAGGCCGAATGCCGCCGGCAATCCTGGTTGTGATCGTGATGTGCGGACAGGCGCATGCCGGTTATGCGCAGGGTGCTAAAGACACGCGCGCCGCCGACGGGATTTCGACGCCGCTGCACACGAACTTTGGGACTCACAAGCAGTCTGCAGCGGGAGCTCTAGGAGGTGAGTTGCAGGACCCCACAAGCGCCGTGATTTCGGGAGCGGAAGTGACGCTTGAGGGTTCGGTTTCCGAGTGGAAGAAGTCTACCCTCAGCGATCGGCAAGGGGCTTTCTATTTTGGAAATGTGCCGGCAGGGAGATATCAGATTACGATTCAGGCGAAGGGCTTCAAAGTCACGGTTCTTCGCGGAATCGATGTCGCACCTGCCGCCGAGGCCAAAGTGAATGCCGTACTTCCTCTTGCTCAAGTGAGCATGCGAATCACAGTGGAACCACTGAGTGCAAAGGACGCAGCGGCGAGTCTGCTCACCGTGAGTCAGGCGGAGCGGGATCGGAGCAACAATTCAGCAGATCTGCTGGCGAAGATTCCTGGGGTGAGCTTGCGCGGCAACGGTCAGCTCGCATCCGTTCCGATGCTTCATGGGCTGGGGGACGAACGCACAAAACTGGTCGTGAACGGCATGAGTGTTTCAAACTCGTGCCCCAACCACATGAATCCTCCGCTGTCGTATATCGCTCCATCGAACGTTGGCAAGATCACGGTGATGGCAGGTATTACGCCTGTGAGCATGGGAGGAGACAGCCTGGGTGGAACGATCTCGATTCAATCGCCGCCGCCTGTCTTCGCCATGCCGGGAAAGCCGGTGATCGAAGATGGCAATGCCTCGAGCTTCTATCGCAGCAATGGACAGGGTTATGGCTTTTCCACGTCGGAATGGATGGCCGCCCAGCACTTTGGGATTGGGTACACGGATTCGTGGGAGACGAACCGCGATTACACCGACGGGGCAGGCCACAAAGTCACCTCGACTTATGCGCAGAGCACGGATGTGACGCTGATAATGGCCGCACAGGATAAAAGCAACCTGATTGTACTGCGGGCCGGATTGCACCATATTCCGCACCAGGGTTTTGTGAATGCACGGATGGATATGGTGCGCAACTATGCAACGTCCTTGAATCTGCATTACCGCAAGACACTTGTACACGCGGTGCTGGATACCCGCGGCTACTGGCAGAGCACCTCACACTCGATGAATATCGGCCACGACAAAGCTACTTTCCCAATGCCGATGTTCATGCCAATGAATGATCACGGCGTAGACCTTGGCTACACGGTGAAATACGAGGTCTCGCTTTCGCCGCAGCATTTGCTGCGCATGGGGAACGATCTCCACCGCTTTGATCTGAATGACACCTGGCCGGCGGTGGCGGGCAACGCGCCGATGATGGGGCCGAATTCGTTCCTGAATATCAACAACGGACATCGCACGCGCATTGGGACCTACGTGGAGGTGGCCAGCCGATGGAGCCGGAAATGGACGACGCTGGTGGGCGTTCGCAACGACACAGTATGGAGCGACACGGGGCCGGTGCATGGCTATTCCGCGATGTATGCGGCCGACGCGAATGCCTTTAACGCGGAGAATCGCGCGCGCACAGATGCGGATTTTGACGCGACGGCATTGATGCGATTCAAACTGGATGCGTACGCGGATATTGAAGCGGGCTATGCGCGGAAGTCGCGGGCGCCGAGCCTGTATGAACGCTATGAGTGGTCGACGAACCTAATGGCCAGCAGCATGATTGGCTGGTTTGGAGATGGAAACTATTACGTGGGCAACGTGGGCCTGAAGCCCGAGGTTGCTCATGCCGTGAGCGGGACCCTGGTGTTGCATGATCGCTCGAATGCCCGGTGGAAGATGAAGGTGACGCCGTATGTGACGCGCATTCATGACTACATAGGTGTAAATACGCTGACGATGATCACCAAGGGTGAGGCCACGTTTGCGCAGTTGCGGTTTGCGAATCATTCGGCGATTATTTATGGCGGTGACTTGTCCGCGGACGCAGCTTTGTGGAGGAGCACCGGCTTTGGAACTGGCAGGCTGAGCGCCGTGGGCGGATGGCTGCACGGCGAGAGGCTCGATACCCACACCGGTCTCTATCAGATGATGCCGCTGAACTTGCGGGTGACCCTGGATGACGCGATCAAATTGCGGTCGGGCTGCGGATGGTCTGGCGGTGCGGGTATTTATGCCGTGGATCGGAAGTCGAATGTGGATCCGCATCGACTGGAGCAGGAGACGCCGGGCTACACGCTCTTTGACCTGCATGCCGCGTATCGTCGGCCGTATCTTGAGTTGAGCGCGGCGGTTGATAACCTGCTGGGGAAGGAATATGAGATGCCATTGGGAGGGGTGAATATGGATCGCTTCCTGGCGAGCGGATCGAAGAGCCGGATCGAGCCGGTGACCGGTCCAGGCAGATCCGCGGACTTCAGCCTGACCATTCGGTTTTGAATGCTGCAGGGCATGGGAGAAGATCTCCATTTTCCACAAAGTGCGGCGATCAGGGTGTAGAAGAATCTCAACCGAAAGTTGGAGATGAAATTCAGCAGATTAGCCGGTTGCGCATTTGGGGGTTCCTCGGAGATGCTTGCAGGGCTGAATTTTTAGTCGGCCTGAGTTGCATCTACGCGCGGCCAGCCGACAGGGACGAAGCATCCATCGCCGTTCGCCGTTGCCGTTGCTGAACAAAACAAAACGACTTGTCCTCTGGGGAATTACTCTGCCTGGTTATATTGGCGGGAGGGAAAGCAGACCAGAGCGGGTGAGTCGACTTTGTGAGGAGATGTCGTGAGGGAGAAAGCGTCATTATTTTCGAGCCGGCGGCATGCGTTCTGGTTCTGGGCCGGCTGCGTCGCAGTGACTGTTGGTGTCATGCTGCACTTACCCATGTTTCTGATGGGTATCAAGACCCACTTCGTCCTGGCGGGCATGCCGATGGGCAACGGGATGAAAATCGGGATGGGGCTGATTGTGGCCGGGACTTTCGCCACAGCCTATGGTCTGATGCCGCGGCGGAAATCGAAGGTGACTTACGAGGAAATCGCTCCGCCGGAAGATGCTCCGCTCAACAAGGCGCACTGGACGCAGATGCTGGTGCTGGCTGTGGCGTTGATTATCGACGTGATGAAGCCGGTGACGCTGGGGTTTGTCATCCCAGGCATGCGGGCGGAGTACCACCTGACATTCGCGCATGTTGAGCTACTGCCGTTCGCAGGGCTGCTGGGGACGACGATCGGGTCGTTCCTGTGGGGCGCCCTGTCGGACTACTATGGACGGCGCGCGTCGATCCTGCTGGCGGCGGTGGTCTTTATGGGCACGGCAATCTGCGGGGCTATGCCGGCGTTCTCATGGAACATTGCTATGTGCTTCATGATGGGAATCGGCGCGGGCGGGATGTTGCCGGTGACTTATGCTCTATTGGCGGAGATTATGCCAACCCGGCATCGCGGCTGGTGCCTGGTGCTGGTGGGCGGCGTGGGAACGGTGGGCGGATATTTCGCCACCAGCCTGCTGTCGGCTTGGCTGCAGCCGTATTTCGGATGGCGGATCATGTGGCTGATCGATCTGCCGACGGCGCTTGTGCTGATTCTGGTGAGTCCGAAGCTGCAGGAGTCGGCGCGATTCCTGCAGGCGATGGGGCGGACTGACGAAGCAAAGGAGACGCTGGCACGATTCGGGATCGTACTGGAGAAGCTGCCGAGCGCCGTGCCAGAACCGGAAGATGTTTCGCTGCTAGTGCAGCCGGCGGCAACGCCGGTGAAGATGAAGGAAGTGCTGGGCGTGACGGCGGCGCTGACGCTGGCGGCGCTGGCGTGGGGATTTGTGAATTTCGGGGTGATGCTGTGGCTGCCGGGAAGCCTGATGGCGGAAGGCCGAAGTATGGGCGCAGCCAGCCAGATCATCGCGCGATCGTCGCTGATTGCGATTCCCACGATCGCGCTCGCGACCTGGCTGTACAGCGTATGGAGCACGAAGAGGGCGCTGCTGGCGTCGATTGGGGTAACCACGCTGGGGCTGGTGGCCATCCTGCTAAGGGATAATGAGGCGCTACGATTCTTGTCGGATCCGATTATTCCCGTTTCTCTCCTGGTGATTGGAACGAGCGCGGTGATCTCGATGCTGCTGCCGTATGCGGCGGAGTGTTATCCGGTGCGGGTGCGAGGGCGGGCCACGGGATGGGTGGCCGGCTTTAGCAAAGCAGGCGGCGTCTCGGCGCAGGTGTTGGGGATG
Organism: Acidobacteriota bacterium; assembly: GCA_021799405.1. Next base: position 9,076 of record JAJZAL010000044.1, on the reverse strand, counting down.
CTGGCGCTGGTGCCGGCGCTGGGAGTGGCGGCCGGGATTGTGGCTGTTCTAGCGGTGCTGTCGATGGTGATGATTGCGGTTACGGGTCTTGATACGCGAGGACGCGACCTGCGGGAGCTGGAGGCATCGAAGTTGGCGGCTGAAGTGGCGGAGGGTTCAGCACTTGTCACGGAGTGACGCATTCTTCATCAACTTTTCGGGCGATTGCATTTTTGAACTGCGGGAGCCTGGCTATTGGCAGGCGGGAGATGCTGCATGCCGGGGCGTTACTAGGATATGGTGATAGCTATCAGCCGTCCATGAAGAATCATTTCCTCAGTCTGAAACATCCGATCGCAAGCGCGACTGTTGCTGGCCTCTCTGTTGCCGTCCTCTTGCTCGCCGGATGCCGTTCGCATAGTGGTTTGCCAAGGCAATCTTCAAAGGCTTACGAGCAGTATGTGTCGAGCTTCTATGTGGGGCTATCGGCTTTGCAGGTGGGGAACGATGTTCTGGCAGACAGCAGCCTGCAGAAGGCCACCCAGATTGCTCCGGGCGAGCCAGCGGCATGGGCGGACTGGGGGATTCTTGCATTGCGCCAGCGCACCTTCAGTCTGGCGAATGAGCGATTCAGCCGGGCGCTGAAGCTCGCTCCGCACAACAGCAGGGTGTATTACCTGCTGGGTTTGCTCAACACTGCGCGCGGCGAGACGCAGCAGGCTATTCACGACTACAGGGAGGCGGTCAGACTTGATCCGAAAAACCTGCGCGCTACCTACTCACTGGCTCTTGCTGTTGAGCGCGAGGGAGGCGCGGGCAGCGATGCCGAATATCAAGACCTCGTACAACGGATTCTTACTGCACAGCCCGACAATCTTGCTGCTCTGGTGGATCTGAGCTGGATTGCGGCCAAGCGAGGCGACGCCGCGACGCTGCACTCGACTGTTGCGCGCATTACCGCACAAAGCGGTAGTTGGCCAAGTGAGGTGAAGCAAGAGCTGACTGCGCTCGAGAGCGCTGCGGCTGGCACTGATCCCCATGCTGCGGCCTTGCGCAGCGTATTTTTACGCAATGCGCTGATGCAGGTTTCGGCTTTCAGAGCAGACTTGTCAGAGATAAGACCGGCGCCGGGAAATGACGCGCAGCCTTTCACGCATTTCCTGCGGTTGCCTTCGCCGTCGTCGACACCCGCTCCGGCGGATACTGCGATTTCATTCAGCGCGCAGCCAGTTCCGGGCATCAGCACCGAGCACGACAACGAGCGGTGGAGTTGGATCGGCTCGGTTTCTCTGGATGGCAAGGGGGCGCCGACCGTTGTCGTTGCCAACGGGCATGAGGTGCGGCTCGCGACTGGTGTGAGCTTTGCTTTTCCCGGCGGGCCTAAAGGTGTGGCACCGACACCGGAAGGGATTCTGGGGCTCGACTATAACTACGACTTCAAGACGGATCTTGCGCTGGCTGGGGCAGGTGGTTTCCGCCTGATGCGACAGAACAGCCCGACCTCATATACGAATGTGACGGCAACGACCAAACTCCCTCGCTCGGTACTGAATGCTTCTTACACGGGAGCGTGGGCCGTCGATATTGAAGCGGATGGAGATCTCGACGTTGTTCTTGGTCAGTCATCGGGTCTTCCCACAGTGCTGCGGAACAACGGAGACGGCACGTTCACGCCGATTCACCCTTTTGCGGGAATTTCGGGGATTCGGCAGTTTGTCTGGGCGGATTTGACTGGCGATGGGAGCCCTGATGCCGCCATCATTGATGGCGCTGGGCATCTGCACGTCTTTGTGAACCACCGCGCCGGCAAGTTTGTCCAGATTCCCGTACCAAGTGAGTTTGCGAGTGCCAAAGCGATCACGGCGGCAGACGTGAACGCCGACAGCTTTATGGATCTTGTCGTGGTGTTGCCTGACGGAACGATTGGCCGGCTTTCGCTCATGGGCAACGATCAGGGATGGAACTCGGCAAAGATTGCCAGCGTGCCAGACAGCGCAGTAAACCTTGCGGGCCAGGTTCGTTTGCGCGCGACGGATATCGATAATAATGGTGCGATCGATCTGTTATTGGGCCAGGTTTCTCCGGCTGCAAGCCGGACGGCAGGTGCCCTGATCTGGCTGGCGCACCGGTCAGGGAAATTCGTTCTGCTGAATCATTCAGTGGGGCCTGCGGAAGTCTTCAGCCTTGCTGATGTTCACGACAATGGGAGGATGGCGCTGCTTGGTCTTACTGCTGACGGCCAGGCGCAGGAAGACCTCAACCACGGCACCAAGAATTATCACTGGCAGACGATTCGTCCACGCGCCCGGCAGACGACTGGGGACCAGCGAGTGAATCCCTTTGGGATCGGCGGCAGCATCGAGATCAGGTCGGCGATGATGACGCAAGAGCTTCCGATTACGGGGCCGCAACTGCACTTTGGTCTCGGAACTCACACCCAGACACAGGTGGCGCGCATTACCTGGCCGAATGGAACGGTGACGGCCGAGTTTGCGTTGAAGGCTGATCAGGAAGTGCTTACAGAGCAGCGTTTGAAGGGGTCTTGCCCGTTCTTGTACGCATGGAACGGAAAGAAGATGAAGTTTGTGATGGACACCGCGCCGTGGGGGGCTGCGATTGGTTTGCGAATCAACGGGCAGGGCAGCGCCGCTATCGTGAAGACATCGGAGTGGTACAAAATACCGCGTGGGGAACTGGTTCCGCGGAATGACCACTATGACCTCGATATTACAGACGAGCTATGGGAGACGTACTATTACGACTATCTGTCACTGATGGTTGTGGATCACCCCAAGGGCACTGAGGTCTACACCGATGAACGATTTGTCGTTCCACCGAAGAAGCTGAGGATTATCGCTACCGGCAGGCCACATCCGATCGTCCGCGCCGTGGACGACAACGGTGACAATGTTACGCAAACACTACTCTACCGTGACGGCAAATATCTGGATAACTTTGGGCTTGGGCAATACCAGGGAATTACGCGCGACCACTATGTGGATATTTATCTGGGGAAGGATATTCCCACATCTGGTCCGCTCTACCTGATTGCAAAAGGCTGGTTGCATCCGGCTGATTCGACAATCATGGTTGCCATCAGCCAGGGGCATCACGAGCAGCCGAAACCGCTCAGCCTTTCCATTGAAGACGCTCATGGCGTCTGGCATGTCGTCAGACCGAACCTGGGTTTCCCGGCGGGGAGGAACAAGACATGCGTTATCAACCTCACGGGGCTCTTCCATCCCGGTGATCCGCATGTTGTGCGTCTGAGCACAAACATGGAGATTTACTGGGACCAGATAGAGTGGGCACGCGGCCTGCCGGATACCCCGCTGAAGATTACGCGCCTTTCTCCTGAATACGCGAACCTGCACTACCGTGGCTACTCGGAGATTTATAAAGCGAATGTGTCGTCGCCGGAAATTCCTGAGTACAACCACCTTATGGCGACGACTCAGATATGGCAAGATCTCACCGGCTACTACACGCGGTATGGAGATGTGCGTCCGCTGCTGCGAAAGGTTGATGATCGCTACGTGATCATGAATGCCGGCGATGAGTTGTCTCTGCGGTTTGCAGAACTGCCGCCGCTACCCCCGGGTTGGGTGCGGGATTACGTGCTTGCGGGGGATGGATGGGTGAAGGACGGGGATTACAATACATATGATTCGGCAACGGTTCTGCCTCTTCCTTATCATGCGCGCAAAATCTACGACACGCCGGCCAAGCCGCTGGAGGACGAGTGGGAATATCGTCATCATCGGAAGGACTGGGAGACTTACCAGACGCGATATGTTACGCCCGAGAATTTTGAAGACGCCCTCAGGAGTTCATCCAGCCAATGAAGCGTGGTCCCATAGCAAGAGCAATTCTTTTCCTGTTCTTTGCCGGGCTCATAGCTGTTCCGGTTGTTCTTACGCGGAGAGCGTCACAGGATAAGGCCAGTGCCGCTCGATTGAGCGAGAAGTCGGCGCTTGCCCGCTACGGTTTTTATTTTACGAACGATACGAAGAAAGCCGGAATTGATTTTGTCCACCAGGAGCCGGTGCTGGACAAAAAGCTCGCGGCGATTATGCCCGAGGTGGCGTCGCTGGGGGCATCTGTTTCAATAGTTGATTACAACGACGACGGCTGGCCGGATATCTACGTGACGACCAGCCGCGTGGGCGGCATGAATGCTCTTTACCGCAACAATCACAACGGCACCTTTACGAATGTGGCCCCCGAACTGGGTATTGCGAATGTGAACCAGCCCGGCACCGGCGTTTCGATGGGTGCCGTGTGGGGGGACTACAACAATGACGGCTATCCCGATCTGTTTCTCATTAAGTGGGGAAAGCCGATGCTGTTCCGAAACGACCATGGGCATGGCTTTACCAATGTGACGAAGCAGGCTGGTTTTCCCAAGTGGATGAACGCCAACACAGCGCTGTGGTTTGATTACAACAATGACGGCAAGCTGGATCTCTTTGTAGGAGGGTATTACCCGGCGAAGATCAATCTGTGGCACCTGAAGACCACGAAGATAATGCCGGATAGCTTTGAATATGCTGACAACGGCGGGCGTAACTACCTGTTCCGTAATATGGGCAATGGCAAGTTTAAAGATGTGGCCCAGCAGCTGGGCTTGACAGGCCACAGATGGACACTGGCATCCGGCGCTGCCGATCTTACAGGGAATGGGTACCAGGACTTATTCATTGCCAACGACTATGGCATTGATCAGCTGTATTTCAATAACGGCAAGCGATTTTACGATGTCAGCAAGCAGGCGGGCATTGGATTTTCCCCAAAGAGCGGCATGGATGTTTCATTTGGGGATGTATTCAACCAAGGCAAATTCGACATTTATGTGTCGAATATTTCTGAGCCGGGGATTCTGCTTCAAGGTAATAATCTGTGGGTGCCAAAAGACGGGACATCTGGTCAATCGACTCAGTATGTCAACATGGCGCGTGCACTCGGTATCGAACTCGGCGGATGGAGCTTTGGCGCGCAGTTCGGCGACTTCAATAACGATGGCGACCTGGATTTGTTTTTGACCAATGGCTACATCTCTTTGAGCCACACGCGGAGCTATTGGTATGACTTTGCCAAAGTCGCCTCGGGCAACAGCAACATTATTGGAGATGCGAAGAACTGGCCGGCATTCGATGGAAGGAGTCTCTCCGGCTACCAGGAAAAGCGTGTGTGGATCAACGACGGCAACGGTCAGTTCGAAAATGTGGCCCGTGCGGTTGGCGTTACCGACAGGCACGATGGACGAGCCGTCGCGGTGGCCGACCTGTTTAATAACGGCGCGCTGGATGTTGTGGTCGCCAATCAGAATGGTCCGCTGATCATCTACAAGAATCACGTGAATCCCGCAGAGAAGTGGATCGAGTTCAGGCTGGAAGGAACTCGAAGCAACAGGGAAGCCATTGGCGCTGAGCTTACGTTGTACTGGGATGGGAAGAAGCAGCTTCAGGAGGTCGCGGCGGGGTCAGGGTTTGCCGCCCAAAATGGGCTGCGGTTACACTTCGGGCTGGGCGAACATCCGCACATCGAGAAGGCTGTGATCCACTGGCCCTCCGGAACCATCCAGACGGTGACGAACCTCAAGCCGGATAAGCTCTACCAGATCGAGGAGCCGAAATGAGCCAGTCCACGATTGCTATCCCGGCGTCACCCCCGTCGCGTCCGCCGAAGTGGAAACGGTGGCTCTCGCTCGACAATCGCTACGTTCCACCCATTTTTATTACGCTTATCCTGCTGGCCGGACAGTTGTCCTTCGGAATCCTTGAGAGCTATGAGCGGACGCTGCTGGCGATTGCGACATCCATCACCGTCGAGCTGGTTCTGGGGCGTATCTTTCTGGGCAAATGGCTGAATGTGGCCAGTGCGTACATCACGGGGATCAGCGTTGGTATTCTGCTGCGCTCTCCGGATTTCTGGCCTTACGCCGTGGCAGCAGCGCTTGCGATTACTTCCAAATATGTCCTGCGGTTGAAAGGCCGCCATCTCTTTAATCCCTCTAATTTTGGCATCAGCGTCGTGCTGTTTCTCCTGCCTGCGAGCGCAGCCATGCTCAGTATTCAATGGGGCAATAATCTTGCTTCCATGGTTGTGATCTGGGTGCTCGGTTCTGTTATCGTCTGGCGGCTGCGGCGGTTTCATATCAGCGCGACCTACGTTATCTCGTTTCTTGTTCTGGCTGTCATCCGTTCATGGATTATTCACGAGCCGTGGCTCTCGGAGGTGTCTCCAATCACAGGGCCGGAATACCAACTCTTTATCTTTTTCATGATCACCGATCCAAAGACAACGGTACGGTCGAAGAAGGGGCAGTGCATTGTGGCGTTTCTGGTAGCGCTGCTGGAAATGTTCTTCCGCCTTGATCAGAGCGTCTACGCCGAACTCTATGCTCTATTCTGGGTGGGGCCGATTGCCATGCTTGTTGAGATGTGGCTTGATTCACGCCGTATGAAGGCTGCACCCGTCGAAGTGCCTGCATTCAGTGCAAGTGCTGGAGTCGCGCAGCAATAAATTTTCTGAAGGGCCGTACTTGACCACTCGATTCTCTCTCGTCGCATACTGCCTGCTTGCAGCCGTTGTATTACTTGCCGGCTGTAAGTCAAGATCGAAGGCTGCTGAGAAAGCTTCTGCGAAACCGCACGCGGCAGCATCGCATGCCAGTGTCCACGCTCCCGCTGCAGCAAGCGAAGAGCGGCCTACGGGACCGATACGGTTTACGGATATCACGAGACAGGCAGGAATTGATTTTGTCCGCAACAGTGGGGCCTTCGGCAAGAAGTATCTGCCGGAAACCATGGGCAGTGGCGTCTGCTTCATCGATTACAACAACGACGGGTGGCAGGACATTCTTTTTGTGAACTCGATGGACTGGCCGGGGCATGGAGGTCGGACGAAGTCCTATCCGGCGCTCTACCGGAACAATGGCAACGGCACCTTTACGAACGTGACCAAGCAGGCCGGCCTGGATGTGCAGATGTACGGCATGGGTTGCGCCGTGGGCGATTACAACAACGACGGGTACGACGATATTTACATCACCGCGCTGGGCCACAATTACCTGTTCCGTAACAACGGCAATGGCACCTTTACGAACGTGACGAAGCAGGCAGGTGTTGGTTCGGGAGGCTGGTCGACGTCGGCAGCGTGGTTTGACTACAACAATGATGGCAAGCTGGACCTGGTTGTGGATCACTACGTGCACTGGTCCGTAAAGAGCGACAAATGGTGTTCGCTGGACGGTGTTCACAAATCGTATTGCACTCCCGAACTCTACAAGGGCGAAAGCATCTCGCTATACCGGAACAACGGAAACGGCACTTTTACGAATGTGACCAAGCAGGCCGGGCTTTACGATTCGAATGACAAGGCTCTTGGTGTAGCCCTGGTGGATTACAACAATGACGGCTGCATCGATCTGTTCATCACCAATGACACGGAACCTAACAGGCTGTACCGCAACAATTGCAACGGGACCTTCACTGAAGTCGGTTTCGCGGCGGGGGTAGCGTACAGCAGCTCGGGCAAAGCGCGGGCGGGCATGGGTACGGATTCGGGCGATTACAACGGCTCCGGATTACAGAGCCTGATCGTAGGCAATTTTACTCATGAGAGCATGTCTCTCTATCGCAATGAGGGCAATGGTCTGTTTACCAACGTGGCCGGCAGCGCGGGAATTGCGGGCCCATCTGCCAATTCACTGACTTTTGGCACCTTCTTTTTCGATTACAACCTGGATGGACGGCCTGACATTTTTGCTATCAACGGTCACGTGGACGATGACATTTCCGTTCTGGATCCCTCGCTGAGCTATGCAGAGCAGCCACTGTTATTCGAGAACATGGGCAACGGAAAATTCAAGGACGTGTCGAATGACGTGGGGCCAGCATTCAAGGAAAAGCTGGTAGGACGCGGCGCGGCGTACGGCGATATCGACAACAATGGCGACCTGGACTTGGTGGTGACCACCAGCAACGGCGCGGCGCGGCTGTGGCGCAACGATGGGGCCAACGAGAACGACATGCTCGAAATAAAGACAGTGGGCACGCGCTCAAACCGCGACGGCATTGGTGCGAAAGTGTTTTTGACTACCTCGACGGGGCAGCATATGAGCGAGATGGTGAAGAGCGGGTCAAGTTATCTTTCGCAGAGTGAGTTGCGGCTCACGTTTGGCCTCGGCAAGCCCGATCCTTCGAAGCGAATCAGCCTGAAGATTCTATGGCCGGCTGGTGATGTGCAGATTCTCAAGAATATTCGCCCCGACCAGTTCATCACGGTCGAGGAGGGCAAGGGAATTATTTCCGACAAGCCGATTCACTTTGTGCTCAACACTGCGAAGAAGCAGTTGCATTGAATCCGCAGCGCTTCAACATACGCAGAATTTCGTCGCGGGTTGCACCGATCTTGTCTGCCGCGCGCAACAGGTCATCGGCGTCGACCGGATACCAGTTGCGCCGCGTGCGGTCGCAAAGCCCAGCGACGTCTATGGGTTCGATTACGCGAAGGATTTCGTCCATCAAATCGTCAGAACTGCTGATGCTGCGGTCTGAGCGGGCGAGGTCCAGTACGCGCGCGCATTCCGGACCGAAGACGGGATGATCGTGAAGCAAAAAAGACGGCGCCAGTTCGGGCCGTCCAAGGCGGCGAACGGTTTCTGAATAGCTTGCCGCCGCGAAATACAGGAGGGTCAATGCGGCAAATACTTGGAAGTCACACATGTTTGCGTACAAGGCACCGATCAGGCGCGCCGTGGCGAGCAGTTCTGCATCAGTCCTTGCCGAGTATTGCTGAAGCTGAGATTCGAAGCGATTTGTATTCCAGTCGCGGGCAAAAATTTCGGCAAGCCGGGAAATGCCAAGCAGCGTGAGAGGAAAGCCGGTGGAGAGGAGCGGGTCAACAAACCCGGCTGCAGACGGCAGCAGTGCCCAGTTGCGTCCAGCGATGGCGGCACTGCGAAATCCCAGCCTCGGGATATGGCGAAAGGGTTGGACGGGTTTCGCGTTTTGAAACAGGGCGCCCAGGATGGGAGCGCGGTGCATCATTCGATCCCATGCCGATTGCCCTTCGGCGAGGTGTAACTGCTCGG
>JAJZAL010000043.1 GCA_021799405.1 Acidobacteriota bacterium | reverse complement strand
GGACATGACCGGCCGCACTTCAGAATCGGTTTCATTTGAGCCCCGCGACGAAGACAACCAGCGGCTCCGCGAGGAGAATGCGAGGCTGCGCCGTTTGTTGGCTGCCCATGGCATTCCCGTTCCAACACTCCACGAGGATGCACGTGCGGTTCAAACCAACGTGGGGATGCAAGCGGAGAGCAAGGAAGAACGCGCTCGCAAACGAATCGCTCTGTTCCGCACCTTGTTTCGCGGAAGAGAGGATGTCTATGCGCGGCGATGGGAGAATCCGGATAGCCGATCTGGATATTCACCGGCAGCACTGAAGGATTGGAAGACCATCAACGCAAGCAAACCTGAAGATCGGAAGAAGGTTGACCGGATCACGCGGAAATTCGTGCCGCTGACCGACACGGTTGTCGAGAACCATCTCCTCGGCAAAGAGACCGTTGGCATCTACCCGCTTCTCCTGGACGAAACCTGCTGGTTTCTTGCTGTGGACTTCGATAAAAAAACATGGACCGATGACTCGTGCGCATTTCTCGATACATGTCGAGAGCTGGACGTGCCGGCATTTCTAGAGCGTTCGCGATCTGGGAACGGCGGCCACGTCTGGATCTTCTTTGAATTTGCGATCCCGGCCAGTACCGCCCGCAAGCTCGGATGTGCACTTCTGACCCGGACCATGGAACGCCAGCATCAGCTAGGTCTCGATTCGTATGACCGCTTATTTCCGAACCAGGACACCATGCCCAAAGGCGGGTTCGGAAATCTAATCGCTCTCCCGTTGCAGTTTGAGCCGCGCAAATCTGGCAACAGTGTTTTCATCAATGCCGAACTTCGCCCCTATCCCGACCAGTGGGAGTTTCTCTCCACGATTCGGCGGATGGCTACCGCAACGGCAGAAAAAATCATAGCTGACGCTCAACGCAATGGCGATCTCATCGGAGTTCGTATCAGCATTGCCGATGATGAAGACGCGCAAGATCCGTGGACAATGCCGCCATCACGAAAACACCGGGAACGGCCAATCGAGGGACCACTGCCGGAATCAGTACACATCGTCCGCGCGAATCTGCTTTACATCGAGAAGCAGGGTCTGCCGCCAGCCATGCTGAATCGCCTGCTTCGAGTAGCAGCATTTCAAAATCCAGAGTTCTATAAAGCGCAGGCGATGCGGCTTCCCACATACGCCAAGCCGCGCGTCATCGCATGTGGTCAGGATTTCCCCAAGCACATTGCTGTGCCGCGCGGGTGTTTGTCGGATGTACTGGCGCTTTTGCGTATGCATCACATTCTGCCTGAAATTCGAGACGAGCGCTTTGCCGGGAACCCGATTGAAGCGGAATTCGACGGCCAGCTTCGGCCTGTCCAGGAAGAGGCTGTTGGGGAAGTTAGCGACCATGACGAAGGGATCCTTTGCGCTCCGACAGCTTTCGGGAAGACGGCCGTGGCCGCATGGTTGATCGCGAAGCGCAAGGTCAACTCGTTGGTCCTCGTTCATCGGCAACAGTTACTTGACCAATGGCGGGAGCGTCTGGCCATGTTCCTTAATTTGCCCGTAGCCTCAATCGGTCAGATTGGCGGCGGAAAAGCACATCGTAGCGGCTGCGTCGATGTTGCGGTCATTCAGAGCCTGTATCAAAAAGAAGCTGTAAAGGATTTTGTCGCGGAATACGGCCAGATCATCGTGGATGAGTGCCATCACATCTCCGCCTTCACCTTCGAGCAGGTGATGAGAGAAGTGAAAGCCAAATATGTGGTTGGTCTTACCGCGACGCCAACCCGAAAAGATGGACACCATCCCATCATTTACATGCAATGCGGCCCGGTGCGATTCAACCTGAGCGCCAAGACAATGGCAGAAACGAATCCATTCGAACACAGGGTTATTCCTCGCCACACAGATTTTCGGATGCCACCGGATCTCGATGAGGTGACGATCCAAGATGTTTACGGTGCGCTGTCCACAGATACGTCGAGGAACGAAATGATCGCCAGCGATATTGCACTCGCGCTTAGTTTGGGACGTTCACCGCTTCTCCTGACTGGTAGGACGGAGCATTTATCCTATTTCGCGACGAGGTTGAGCTCCGCCGCCAAGCACGTGTTCGTTTTAAAGGGCGGAATGGGAACAAAGCAACGCCGAGAGACCGCGGAAGCGATTGCGGCCGTGCCTGAGAATGAATCGCGGCTCATTCTGGCGACCGGGAGCTATATCGGCGAGGGATTCGACGATGCGCGCTTGGATACACTATTCCTTGCCATGCCGATTTCATGGAAGGGAACGCTGCAGCAGTACGCTGGGCGCCTGCATCGCCTCCACGACAATAAGCGAGTTGTCCAGGTTTACGACTACGTGGATGACGGCGTCCTGATGCTGGCGAGAATGTACGAACGCAGACTGAAGGGTTACAACTCGATCGGCTACAGCATCGATCAGGCAAGTGCGGCAGAAGGTTCCTCTGCGGTACAGTAGCGGTACATTCATCAACACCGGAATTTTACGGAACCTTGTGCTAAGTTACGGAAGACAAAGACTTTAGGCTTACGCTCAATTACGGAGCATTATGGCTTAATTATCAATAGCTTACAGAGATGGGACCGGACTCATAATCCCTTGGTTGGGGGTTCGAATCCCTCCGGGCCCACCAGTTTAAGCCCAAAATTTTCAGAAAGTTATTGGCCATCTAAGGGTTGAGCTTGGATGGCCTTTTAGGTTCTGGCGCCTGTTTTGGTGCATGCTTGCTCATTCCGCCGCGCCGTTGACGATGCTTTCCGATGCGGCTGTCGCTGCTTCAGGCAAAAGGTGTCCATACCGTGCCGCCAAGGTAATCGTCTTGTGGCCGGCCAGCATTTGGATATCCTTCATTGAGCGCCCAGCCCTGGCAAGCCAACTGCAGAGCGTAAGTCGATTGGAGTGCCAGGTATAGCTGGCGATCTTCGCTGCTTTGAGCGCGGGCAGGAACCACCATCGGCAATTGGCAGGCGGGTCTGGCAACGAAAAAGACGGCACCGCCTGGCCCGTGCTCGACCACTGTCTTCTGGTTCTTGGGGACAGCAAGAGCGGTGCTGTTGAATGGCACGTTCCATGGAGAGCGGTTCTTCGACTGGGAACGGCAAATCTGGCAGCGTTTCAAGTTCTGCCTTTCAGTTACCCGCCGCAGTGCGCACCTCTTCCGGAGATCTCATCGCTCCAGTATTCTGGTCTGACAACTGGATTGAACTCACTCCGGGCGGGTCGACAACGCTCACAGCCCTGCCGCCGGCGAGCGCCGATTCCACACCAACGGTGCATCTCGACGGCTGGAACATCCCGGCGATGGTGATCACGCCCCCGGAGGCTGTCGCCGATCCGCAACACTCACAGCAGAACCGGGCCCACAGTTTGTAGTAAATGAGGATGGATAAAAACTATGCGCTTCTGGATGCAAAGTTGCTTTGCGCTGCTTTTTGCGCTCGCCGCGATGCCGCTTTCTGCGAGCGTCCACATGCCTTCTCTCTTCGCGGATCACATGGTGATGCAGCGCAATGAACCCGTCCATGTGTGGGGAGACGCAGCTACAGGTGAAGCTGTGACGGTTACCTTTCGTGGTGCGCAGCGAAGCACGACGGCGGATTCGCTGGGCCGATGGACGGTGCAACTTCCTCCAGGCCCGGCTGGTGGTCCTTATACCCTGACTGTGCGTGGAACCAACACCGTTACATTCCATGACGTGCTGGTGGGCGATGTTTGGATCGCCTCGGGCCAATCAAACATGGGCTTTTCCCTGCACGAGGCACGCAATGCACAGCAGGAGATCGCCAACGCCAACCATCCCCAGATACGGCTCATGAATGTCAATCAGCGTTTTGCGGACTACCCGCAGGATGATCTGGATATCAGGATGCCGTGGAGCCTATGCACTCCCAGGTCGGCGGCGGACTTTTCAGCGGCGGGCTATTTCTTCGCTCGCGACATTGAGCAACGCGAGCACGTTCCCATCGGCATCATCGAGTCGGCGTGGGGTGGAACGCCTGCCGAGGCATGGACCAGCATGCATGCGTTGTCCAACGATGCATCGCTTATGCCGGTATTTGCCGCGTGGGCGGCCATGGCGGATGCGGAGCCGCAAACTGCGCGCGCCGAAGCCAAAGAGCGCAAAGACGCCGAGCAGAAGTATGGCACTACGGATGAGAACCTGCGGCTTCCCTGGCACCCCGTCTTCAAATCGTGGGCCCCAGCCGCGCTCTACAACGGCATGATTGCTCCGCTCACGCGCTTCCCTATCCGCGGAGTCATCTGGTATCAGGGAGAGTCAAACACTGATCCTCTTCGTTATCCCGTCTATGGGCGCCTTTTTCAAACGCTCATCCAGGATTGGAGAGCAGACTGGCATCAAGGCAATTTTCCGTTCCTCTTTGTGCAGATTGCCAACTACCGCCCTGGGCCAGATAGCTACTGGGCTGAAGTGCGCGAGGCCCAGCGCCAGGCACTGGTTCTTGTGAATACGGCCATGGCTGTAACCGTCGACATCGGTGACCCGAACAACATCCATCCCAAAGACAAGCAGGACGTTGGATACCGCCTTGCTCTTGCCGCCCGTGCTGTTGCTTACGGAGAACATCTCGAATACTCTGGCCCGCTCTACCGCGCGATGAGCCGCGAGGGCGGCAGCCTTCGTCTTTACTTCCATCATGCTGCGAACGGTCTCGTGTCCAAAGGAGGGCCACTCAAAGGATTTGAGATAGCCGGAGAGGATGGCAAATTCGTTGCCGCCGAAGCTGTGATCGACGGCTCAACCATCATTCTTTCCAGTCCGGCAGTGGCATCACCAGCACAAGCGCGTTATGGATGGACCAGCGATCCCGTGTGCAACCTTTTTAATAAGGAGGGGCTGCCAGCTTCGCCCTTCCGCACCGGAATGCCATAGCGGGGGATCAAACGGCCGCCGTCATCAACGGGTGATCGTGGCCCATGTGGACGCGGGCAAGCTGCCGCTGAAGGCGTTCCTGGCCCGCGCCGACGAGGTGATGGCGGAGAAGCTGGGAAAACTGGAACCTGCGAAGGCATAAGTATCCGTCGGGCTTTGTATCAGGGCATGACCTCTGGCATGCCGCGCTGCACACAACAAACCGCAAACACACGAATGCGGCCCTTGCGGTCCGCGTTCTGCGTCTTGCGCTGCAATGGGGCTCAAATTTTGGTGAACCATTCCGGCGAGATACTCACCTCTTCAACCATTCTGGCGGTGACTCCAAGCTTCAGATTCTTGAGGAGGTCGCAGAGAAGGTCACCATCAATCAGATCGATCGCCGGAGCACCATCGCGCGTGGCTTCTCTCTTTGCCTCTGCGGTAAAGGTTCCCGTGGTGATGAACAACCCCTTGTCAGTACGACCGACCATCGCGCCACGAAAGTCTCTTATCGCGCTGGGCGATACGCTGCCTTTGTATCTCTTGCATTGGAAGTAAACCTGGAAAGAGAGCAATGAGAGGCGCAAGACCCCCACCCCGTCGATCCCGCCGTCGCCGCTTCTTCCTGTGACCTCTACCTTTACGAATCCTGATTCGCGAAGAATCCGCTGCGCAAGTCGCTCGAACGCATCTGGCTTTAGCTCCTTCACTAGCAGAGCGAGTAGATCGTCTTTCCAGTCTTTCGTTTCGAGCCCAAGGTCCTGCTGTTTTTCTCCGCCTTTCTCTTTTCCTGCGGTCCTGATGTCGGAACTTACGCGCCACATCCAACGCGAGAGACTGACCCAGGCGGAAGCGGCAAAGCTGTTTGGCGTAACACAGCCGCGCATTTCCAACCTGATGCGCGGCAAAATCGATGCGTTCGGTCTCGACCTGCTGGTGAAGATGGCTGCAGCCGCCGGACTGCGTGTAACCATGAGGGTCCAAAAGGCGGCCTGAGGGCACATCAATTTCCTACGAAAGAAGCGGCACTCGTCCAGCGCGGTGAAGGCCCAACCGGTCCATTTCCCAGGGAAATCGCTGGCGCTGGGGTGAAGCAGCCATGGTGCAACGGTCGCGCGGCTGCTGTAGACTGAGGGCTTGAGGGAAGGCCATGCTGGTTGTCATGAAGGCGCACGCGACGCCGGAAGAAGTTCAGGCAGTCTGCGACCATATTGAACGATTGGGCTTCCGCGCGCATCCGCTGCCGGGGGCTCAGCGCACCGCCGTGGGCATTACCGGCAACCAGGGCGAAGTGGACCGCGGCAACCTCGAGGCGCTGCCCGGCGTGGCTGAAGTAATCCGCGTCTCCAAGCCGTACAAACTGGCCAGCCGGGACGTGAAGGAAGAAGACACCGTTATCCGCTTTGCGGGTACTGACGCCGTCATTGGCGGCAATGGACTGGCGGTGATTGCTGGCCCGTGCTCCATCGAGAGCCGCGAACAGGCCTTCACCATCGCCGGGCAGGTGGCCGCCGCCGGCGCCCAGTTTTTCCGCGGCGGGGCTTACAAGCCGCGCACCTCTCCGTATGCCTTTCAGGGCCTCGGGATCGAGGCGCTGCGGATCATGGCGGAGATTCGCGAACGCTTCGGCCTGCGCATCGTGACCGAGGCGCTGGACAGCGAGAGCCTGGAGCGGGTGGCCGAGTGGGCCGACGTCATCCAGATCGGCGCCCGCAACATGCAGAATTTTTCACTGCTCAAGCGCGCGGGGATGCTGCGCAAACCGGTGCTGCTCAAGCGCGGCATGAGCGCCACGCTGGAAGAGTTCCTGATGGCCGCCGAGTACATTATGAGCGAAGGCAACTACGAGGTGATTCTCTGCGAACGGGGCGTGCGCACCTTCTCAGACCACGCGCGCAACACACTTGATTTGAGCATCATTCCCGCGCTGCAGCGGGTCAGCCACCTGCCCATCCTGGTTGATCCCAGCCACGGGACGGGACGGCGCGACAGCGTGCTGCCGATGGCGCGGGCCGCGATTGCCGGGGGCGCCGACGGGATTGTGGTCGAGGTGCATCATCAGCCGGAAGCGGCGCTTTCCGATGGGCCGCAGTCGATCTATCCCGGCCAGTTTGCCAGCATGATGGACGACCTGGGCCGCATTGCGCCTGTGGTGGGCCGCAGCTTGCCTCGCGGCATTCAAGTGAACGTGGCGGCCGGAGCTTCATGAAGAGACGAAAGCTCCCATCCCTATGCATTTTGGGCCCCGGTCTGCTGGCGCTGATCCTCACCGGGTGCAGCCAGAGCGACTTTCCGCAGTATCCGCCGAATTATCGCGAGTACGCCTACGTGACCAATGGCGGCAGCGACACCGTCAGTGTGATCGATGTGGTCAATGTCCGTCTGGATCGTGACCTCGTCGTGGGACGGAATCCGGTGGCCATCGCCGCCAGCCCTACGCGCAATGAGATTTATGTTGTGAACTCGGGGGCTGTTGGCGGCGCGGGTTCTATTTCGGTCATCAACGCGGAACACAACGCTGTCGTGGCTTCCATTACGCTTCACCGCCAGCCGGTTTCGATTGACCTCGATGCCGCCGGAAACATCGCCTATGTGGCCAACTCCGGATCGAACAGCATCTCGGTCGTCGATCTGAAGGCCCGCCGCGAGATTGCGAGGTTGGGTGTTGGCGAGGAGCCGGTGGGCGCACGCATTTCGCCCGACAGCAAGACGCTGGTGGTTGCCAATCGGCGCGGCAACTCGGTCACGGTGATCGATCCGGCTACCGGTCATGTCCGCGCTGTCTTCGAGGGCTGTCCCGGAGCATCCGATCCCGTCATTCTGCCTGACTCATCCAAGGCATTCATCGCTTGCTCCGCAGGCCACCAGGTGATGGTGATTGCGCTGGCTGGGAAACAAGGCGGTAGGCCTGTGCCCGATCGCCTGGAGACGTTGATGGATGTGGGCCGAGGCCCGGTGCATCTGGCTCTCAAACCCGATGGCGGTGAAATCTTCGTCTCCAACTCGCTTTCCGATTCGGTGTCAGAGATTTACAACACCACCGATGAGGTCGGCGATACCTACTTGATTGGGGACGATCCCGTGCGCGGGCTGGTTTCGCGGGATAACTCGCTGCTTTACGTCGCCAACTTCCGCTCGCGGTACATGACCATTTACTCAATTGACGACGGCAGGCGCGATAGTTCCGTTCATGTGGGTGATGGTTCTTCCGCCATGGCTTTCTCCGCCGCCGGCCACTTGCTCTTTGTGGTGGATACGCGGTCAGACGATGTGGCTGTAGTGCGCACCGCCGCGGCCAACCGCTCGCTTTTCACCGTGATTCCCACCGGGCGCGCTCCCAATGCCATCGTCGACAAGGCGTTCAAGGTGCCGTAAGCACGGCCGCGGCGTTACCCGAAAGGCCGGCCTCAGCCTTGCGCATTGGCGTCTACTGTCTGCGGCTGATAGCAAGCTGCGGATCTACAAAAATTGCAGCAGCACGATCTCCGGGCGAGATCCGACGCGCATGGGCGGGCCCCAGGTACCGACGCCTGTCGAAGTATAGACCTGCAATGAACCGAAGCGGTTCAGGCCATGGGTGAAAGGGCCGAAGACGCGGCGCGTGAGCCAGGTGAAGGGGAAGATCTGTCCGCCATGGGTATGGCCTGAGAGTTGGAGGCCGATGCCGGCCTGCTCCACGATCGGCAGCCGGGCCGGTACGTGATTGAGCAGAATGCTGGCCTGGCCGGGGTCCGGGCGCAACTGATCGAGGATGGTGCGCACGCGCGCCGGATAGGTCGAATCGCTGTAGGGAACGCCGACAATATGCAGGCCGTCGACGGTGACCCGTTCGTTGTTCAAGACCCGGACGCCGGCGCGTGAGAGCGCGGAGACATAATGGTCCGGGCTTTCATATTCTTCGTGGTTGCCGGTTGTGAAGTAGACCCCAAAGGGAGGGTCGAGTTCCTTGAAAGGGGCAAGGAGATGGTCGAGATCAACTTCAGTGCCGTCAAAAAGATCGCCGGGAAGAAAGACGACATCGGGGTTGAAGCTGGCCGCCAGAGCGGTTAATCGCCGGCTGAACCGTACACCGTTCACGTGACCAAGATGCACGTCGCTGAGCATCACCCCGGTGCGGCCAGACCAGGACTCGGGCCGGTGCGGCAATTCGACGGGAACACGCCGGACGCGAATCCAGCGGGCGTTGACCAGGCCGTAAATGCCAATCAGGAGAGCGCCGGCGTCCAGGATTCCGGCGATCCAGGCGCGCGCCGCCACCTGATCTACAGGCAAGCCGGCAAGCCGGACGGCGAACCAGACCAGCCAGCTAAGGCACGCTGCCAGAAAGAAGAAGTTGAGGAACCCCAGCCATACCGCCGCAGCTTTGTAGAGGGTCCGAACCGACCGGTTGAAAAAGCGGAAGCTGAGCAGAGCCGCGGCGACGAAGCTAAAGGCTACCAGGAAAAAAGCGGCGCGCAACGCAAGTGTAGCGGTGGGGCTGAGGGGATCCCAGAAAGCAATCCAGGTGACGAAGACGAACCAGTGAGCGAGAATCAGAAGGGCCTGGATCAGGGCAACGCCCACGAATGGCCAGGTTTTCAAACTCCGACCTCCTGTTAGCTATGATCTCATGATCCGACTCTCTGCCGCCACCTTTGGACCGCCTTTGCGCCGGCATGAAACAATCTTTTCATGAACGAGGGCAGAGACAGCGCGCTCGGCCTATATGTATCGATCCCCTTCTGCCGGTCGAAGTGTACCTACTGCAACTTTGCCTCGGGGGTTTATCCGGCCGCCGAGCATGCTCGCTATATTACTCGTGTAATTGAAGATATGACCGATGCCCGTGCATGGGCCGAAGGTATGGGTGCCCAATTGCCACGCCGGGTGGATACCGTTTATCTGGGGGGCGGCACGCCCAGCCTGCTGGCTCCGGAGCTCGTAGCCCAACTGTTTGGGGCCATTCGGGCTGAGTTTGCACTCGATCCGGAGGCAGAAATTACCGTTGAGTGCGCTCCGGGGCAGTTGGCAGACGCAACTCTGGATGCGCTGGCTGCGGCGGGCGTGAATCGAGTGAGCCTGGGAGTACAGTCGTTTATTGACACTGAAGCGCGAGCCAGCGGGCGGCTGCACAGCCGGGCGGTGGTTCTGGAGGATCTGCGGCGTCTCCGCGCGGCCGGAATTGCCAACCTGAACATTGATCTGATCGCCGGTCTGGCTGGTCAAACGCCTGCTTCGTGGGAGGAGTCGCTGGCGGTTCTGGTGGAGACCGGCGTTCCGCATGCCAGCGTCTACATGCTGGAGGTGGACGAGGATTCGCGGCTGGGCCGCGAACTGCTGGCCGGAGGCGCGCGCTACCACGCCGCCACGGTCCCCACCGAGGAGGCGATTACGCAGATGTACATGCGGGCAATTGAGAAACTTGCCGAGGCAGGCCTGGCTCAGTATGAGATTTCGAACTTCAGCCGGCCGGATGCGCACTCCCTCCACAATCTGCGTTATTGGGAGCGGCGGCCCTATCTGGGGCTGGGACTGGATGCCTCATCGATGCTGCGGGAGGCTCTGCCGGCGGCAGACTCCGCCGCCCGTGGGTCAGGCCGGCGCGAGTCTGGATATGGGTTGCGCACGACCACGACCGACCATCTCAAGGCGTATCTCGGTGGTCCCCAGCCCGTTGAGACGGCCTGGCTTTCGCCGGCCAGGCAGCATGAGGAGGCCTGGTTCCTGGGCTTGCGTTTGAACAGCGGGGTTGAAGTGAAGGCGTTGGAGCAGGAATTTGGCCGCAAGCTGGTGATGCAGGCAATGGATGCAGTGGAAAGGCCGGCGGAGAACGGATTGCTTACATTCGATGGCGCCCGCGTGCGATTGACCCCGCGCGGAAGGCTGATTTCCAATGACGTCTTTCAGGAGTTCCTGGGACTGGAAGCGGAAGTGCCGGAGACCCGCACGAAGGGGCGGCCGTAGTTGTTAAATGCACCCGAACCTTCGACGGGCTCTACCAGAATGCGGTGGTTCTGCAGCATGTTCAGAGATTCTGCGGCCATTGCGGCATCGTATGGGGCCTGCTACAGCCTTCGACCGGTGCCGCGTCGGGCACGATTTTCGCTCGCAAGGCGGTTCGTCCGGGCAGTGGTATCAGGCCCTCGCGCCTGTCACTTCTTCGTTTTTTTCACGGCAATCGGCACGCTCAACATTCCCACCCGGCCCGTGGTCATATCCCACAGGCCGATGTCGAGATAGTCCTCACCCGGGGGCAGATTAATCTGCTGATCGAATGTGAGCTTCGCCTCAGGATCGGCATGGATCTTGGCTTCATTCACCTGGAGCGTGGCTTCTTCTGTAACCCGTGTAATCGGCTCGCCGTAGTGATCGACTGCCAGAATGGCCGCACCGATCTGGTCGGTTCCCTTGTTCCCATTCACGCTGTTCGGCTGGATGGAGCGTGCCGGCAGGACGTAGTGGATGCGATACGCCGTCTGTCCCTTCTTTAAAGGCTTGGCAGGGATATCGGCCGGAAGCCCGGGCCCGGCCAGCCTTACCACCGCCTGGAAGACGATCGGCTGGCTCCGGTCGTTGGGTACCTTGACGGTGCTGCCGTCCTGACGCAGCAGCGTGCGCATGGCCGGCTCGGGCGTCGCACTGTTCCGCCGGTCATCGTAGTACCCGCGACGATAACTCAAATGGTAAAGGCGCTTGTCGGCCGCGATCCTCACGGTCACCTTATGCCATTTGTTGTCCTGATGCAGATCGTCCGGCGCGTAGGTCAGCGTATAGTAATCGCCGTCGGTATTCAGTACCTTCTGCGCGGCCTGCCTCAGACCGTTGGTGTTGAAATAGGCGTGCCCGCCTGTAGCCTCGGCCTCCTCCCGCATCAGCAGTTGTTGCGATGCCATCCCGCTGGGGTAGCCCACGGTTAGCCCGCGGGCGTCAATCGGATACAGCGCGATCCGCAGCTTTTCCAGCATGTCGTAGAGCTGCCGCGACGGATATCCCAGCTCCGACGGGTCCGGACCGAGGAGCGCGCCGAGAAGAAAGAGATTCGATCCTCCGGAAAACCAGATAATGTTCTTCCGGCCCGGCACCTGGCTCACATACGATGCGATCTGCCACAGCGTATCGTATTCGGTTCGGTACCAGTAACCCGGCACGCGAAAGTGCGGAATCGCTTCGTGGATCGCCGTCATCAGCAGTTGTTTGTTGGTCGTGAATTTCTGCAGCGGCAGCGTCATTGGCCCCGCTCGATTGAACACCGCCACCGGCTCCCCCGGCGGCAGGTCGCGCACAAATCGCGCCAGCTGCTCGTACAGGTACATCTGGTCGACGAGGCTGATCGTCGTCGTATCGATCAACAAGATGTTGACCACCGGCGGCGGATGGGCATCAAAGTTGTTGCTGAAAGCGCTGGTGCTGGCCTTCCCGAACTCGCCCGGCGGCGTTCGTTGCTCCGTGTGCTCCTCGAAGGATGCGATCCTTTGCGGATGCCCGTTATCGTAAACGTGGAAATACCCGCGCGTCAGCCCGCGGACGGGATTCCCTTTGGAATCGGTAACCGTGACGTCGGTGAGCACCAGTCGCGTGTTCATCTGCAGCGTATAGGGAGACTGCGCAGCCGTAGGCGGCGCCGGCCGGGACTGCGCAGCGCCGGTGGGCACGACCGCCAGCATCTGCAACAAGAACAGAAAGCTGGCGCAAGAAACGGAGTTGAGATTTCGGGGAACCATCGAAGACAGGCATGATTTTATATGAGCCGTGGCGGGAGCGGAAAAGTTTCGACGTTGCAATTTTGCGGACCTCGACAGTGCTTCACCGGAATGCAACTGTTCCTCTTAGCGGGAGCGAAGTTTTTCTGAGAACCCGGCTTCAAACCATAGCCGGCCGAAGGCTCTTTTCCGGATCAGGCGAGAAGCTTATTGCCGGCGGATGTTGAGACGGCGGGAGCCGGGCAAGGAGCGGACCGCGCGGATGTGCCGAAACAGCAGATCGACTCGGGACCGGTAGTCTTGGCCGATGCCAGCGCGTTTTCCGCCTCGCACAGGACGACCAGCGGCGAACGGCCATGGCTGGAAGAGATTCCGAAGCAGGCTGAAAGCCGGATGGAGTCACCCGCCACTCGGAATGGCTTGTAAAACACTTCATTGCGGATCCGCTGAGCCAGCGACTCCGCGCTGGCCGTGCTGCAACCCGGCAGCGCCGCCAGGAACGTGTCTTCGCTATGGCGGCCCAGAAGATCGTAGCTTCGCAGCAGGTTGGCTGAGCGGCTCGCCACCTGGCGAAGCAACTCGTCGCAGGCCCGCGAGCCCAGCCGCGAATTCCAGTGGCCAAGGTCGTCCACGTCAAACAGGAGCAGGCTCAAGGGATTGCTCATTCGCTGCGCCCGGTCTGTTTCGCGGAAAAGAAGGCCGACCATGGCCTCGCGGTTGAAGACACCGGTGAGATGGTCCAGTTGTACATTGAGCGCTCCGGCCTGGCGGATGGCGAACAATTCATGGGTCATGCGATGGGCGCGCAGGACGAGACTCAGACGGAAGCTCCAATAGGCGGCCTCGGCGGAGCGCGGAATGAGGTCGTCAATCGTGCCTTCGCTAATGAGTTCGAGCGACTGCTGGGTGACCGTGTCTGCAATCAGGACAACCGGAAAAAGCGTCGGGCTTGTTCCCCTGCGTATGCCTGCCAGCAAGCGCTCCGTTTCCATTCCGGGCAGATTGGTGTCGAGCAGGACGAGGGCAGGTGAAATCGATCCGGTCATCGCAGCCAGGGCCGTATCGGCTGAAGGCCGGATCTCGATGCGGCTTCCAAGGTTAGACATTGCTGGCTCAAGTCTGGCAAGAAGGTTGTGGTCAGGCGACGCGAGCAGAAAAGTGAGAGGGGCGTTGGCGAGCATCCTGGAGGGCCTCCGTACTGGATGCATCGGCGGAAATTCTAAAAAATTTAGCTGTCAGCCGTCGGCTTTCAGCTCTCAGCTTGTTCGTGCCGTACTTGGCTTGTGGGGTTAGCCAATGCCACCGGCAGGCGCAAAGAAGGAACCGAGAGCAGATGGCTGATACCTAATCCACAAAATCTACCTGCGGAGCGACGGTGATGATGCCGCGTTCGTGGCCCATCTCAAGCAGTTTTCGGATCGCTTCGCGGCCGTCGGCGCCGTAGTCAAGGGTACGGTCGTTCACGTACATGCTTACGAAGCGGTTGGCCAGCCCGGAATCAAGATCGCGGGCAAACTGCATGGCGTATTCAAGGGCCTGTTCGCGGTGTTCGAGAGCGTGGCGGATGCTGTCGCGGAGAGCTTTGGAGATGATTTTGTGCGCATCGGCGCCCAGGGAGCGCCGGATGGCGTTGCCGCCCAGAGGCAGGACCAGGCCGGTGGTTTCGCGCCACCAGATGCCCAGATCAATTACCTTGTAAAGGCCGCTGGAAGAGTAAGTGAGCTGGCCCTCATGGATGATGAGCCCGGCCTCGAACTCCCCGGTCAGAATCCGGGGGATGATCTGGTCAAAGGGAACAACGACGGTCTCGACGGCCGGATTGAAGATCTTCAGCGCGAGGTAGGCCGTCGTCAGTGTGCCCGGGACGGCGATCCGGATGCGGCCCAGGTCCTCGGGAGTGAGACGCCGGCTCGAAACCACCATGGGGCCGTAGCCTTCGCCCACGCTGCCGCCGCAACCCATGAGAGCGTAATTCTGCTGCAGATATGGATAGGCGTGGAAGCTGATTGCCGTCACGTCGTAGAACGCCTCTTCCAGTGCGCGCCGGTTCAGCGTTTCGATGTCACAAAGGGTGTGGGTAAACCGGTAGCCTGGAACACGGATCTTATTGGTGGCCAGGCCGTAGAACATGAATGCATCATCGGAGTCGGGACTATGGGCAATGGAGATATCAAGTGGTACAGGGGAACTGGATGATTCTGATATTTGGTTGTTCACTTTAAGTGAAGTCCTTTCACGCGAGGAGAATGCGACATAGGCTTCGATGCGGCTAAGCGGCAGCGCGGAGCCGGCGGCGAAGGCCCGTGGCGGCGGCGGCTGCGGCGGCCACCTGGAGCGCGTCACCGGGCAGGAAGGGAAGCACGGCAAGGGTGAGCGCCAGGTGCGCCGATCCATGGAAAAAGATCGTCAGCCAAAGAGCGCCCGAGGCGAGAATGGCGAGGCTCCCGGCGGCTGCCGAGACGAAAGCGGTGACAAAGCCACGCCGGGTCCGATTCCAGAGGAACGAGACAATCGCGGCAGCCAGTGGATAGGCCAGCAGATAGCCGCCGGTAGGTCCGAAAAGGTGGGTCATGCCTGCTGTGAGTGGGGCGCCAGCGGCAAAGACGGGCAACCCGAGAGCGCCTTCCAGCAAGTAAGTTCCAAGCGTGGCCGCAGCCAGGCGCGGGCTGAGCAGCAGGCCAAGCAACAGCACGGCAAAGGGTTGCAGGGTAAGCGGCACGGGAGTGAAGTAAAGAGGCAGGGACACGTGGGCGCAGATGGCAACCAGGGCGCTGCCGCCAAGCACAATGCCGGCGGTGCGAAATCGAATGGCGGCGGCGGGCCGCGCCGCATAGGTGAACGGTGCGGAAAGTGCTTTGTTCACAGTGATTCCCTCACAACTCCAATTCCGGGTCAGTCTCCCCGACCGGTTCCCCGGCCGCGGATGGATTGTGCCTGAGCTTGGCACGCTGGAGCCAGATGTGACGCGCCGCACCCGCGGCTGCAATCAGCATCGCTCCCAGTGAGACGAGAAGGGCAATCATCAGCCAGCGCATGGCAACAACCTCCCCAAGAATATCAGACTGGCCGATGTCCGCCTGGTGGGTTTCATGCCGGCCGCAGACTGGCATCCAGCCAGTCCAGGTAGGATTGGCTGCCGGATTCCACCTGCAGGACGAGAAACTCCGGTGTCTGATAGCTATGCAACTCAATCAAACGGGCTTGCAGGGCGGGTAGCTGGTCCAGGCTGGTCTTGAGCAGAACCAGGGTTTCATTGCACGATTCGATTTCACCCTTCCAGCGGTAGATGGATTCGGCAGCGGGAATCAGGGTGGCGCATGCGGCCAGCCGCTCCTCAACCAGGGTCCGGCTAAGCTGATGAGCTTCTTCGGGATTGGCGGCGGTGGTCAGAACCACGCGGGCAGACGGGCTGGATGCAGTCATGGCGCGCTTCCCCAGTGAGAACGGATTTTCGAGAGCCAAGTGCGCCCATCGCAAATGGGCTCCGGAAATCCTTCCCGGACAAGATACTTATGCTGGCCCAACAACCGGCGCAACCCGGTTGTTTTGATTGTATCCGCAGACGGGGCGAATGCTGCGGCTGGTGGCCCATCTTCTGTCTGTTCCTATTCCAGAATGACGGCTGGTTCCGGCTCGTGGCTGCGCAGGGTCATGGCCACGGCTGCGCCCAGGATCAGCGCGCCGCCTGCGCCGGCAAAGGGGCCCAGGTGCTCGCCGAGCAACTGGACGCCCAGCCAGGCGCCCAGAGCCGGCTCGATGTTCAGGAAGACGCCGGCGCGCGAGGCCGGCACGTGGTGAATTCCCCAGTTCCAAAGGAAGGTGGTGGTAGCTGTGCAAAACACGCCGCTGATGACGAGCGCCGTCCATGCCGTAGCGCTCACGTGCGCAAAGGGCATGGGCTGAACGCGGGCGTGCGTGAGCGGCGACAACGCCCAGGGCCCCAGCACCCAGACGGCAAGCATCGCGGTTCCGGAGAGAATGGTATACGCGGTGACGGCGGTCGGGCTGTGCGTCTCCATCAGCTTTTTACTCAACAGGATCCAGGCCAGGGCGATAAAGAGCGAGGCGAGCACCAGCAGGTCTCCGACCAGTGAGGGCTGCTCGTATCCGCTCGTGCTCCAGCGGCCGCCCAGCACCACCAGAGCGGCGCCGGCCGTCGATCCGCAAAGGGCTAGCCACCCAAACCAGTCCAGCCGCTCGCCGGCAAAGATGACCGCCGCTACGCCCAGCATTACCGGCATGGCGCCGACCATGAGCGATGCGTGACTGACCGTGGTTCGCACCAGGCCGTGGAATTGCATCAGGAACTGGATGGGAATACCGAAGGCAGCGGCTAACAGGAGCGTTCGCAACTCCGCCCAGGTCAGGCGAATGCGATGACGGAGCGCGACAGGCAGCATGCCCAGCGTCGCGAAGAGGAAGCGGTAGAGCACCATGTACTCCACGTCCATCTCGTTCAACGCCAGCCTGCCGAAGTAAAAGCCTGTACCCCAAAGGGTTCCGGCCAGAGCGCAGGAACCGTATCCGAGAAGCCTGGTCCGCCGTTCGGCTTTTTCCGCGGCAATTGCTGGCGCCTCGGATTGAGGCTCCGCGATCGCTTCCGCCAGGGCCTGCCGCCTGAGGCTTCGGCCGGTCGTTGCTTGCTCTGCCATCCCTTCTCTACTGTCGCACAGACGGCATCCATACTGTGTCACGCGTTGATATAGAAGCCCCGTCAGCGCGCCTGTCGCGCCTCCCGTCTCTTGATCCAACTCAGCAAAAACATGCCTGCGATCGCCACCAGAGGGCCCGAAATCCCCAATGCCCAACTGGGATGCGCGGGCAAAACCATCGCCACATAAAACGCCGCCAGCGCTGCGAAGAAGATGGCTCCGACCCATTCCCATCGCCAGGCCACGACCAGCACAGCCAAAATCACGGCGGATGGGATCAGGTGGATTGAGAGGGCCAGCGCTGTTTGCCAGAAGCCATGCGCCACCTGGAAGATATCCAGGGCAAACAGGCTCA
Organism: Acidobacteriota bacterium; assembly: GCA_021799405.1. Next base: position 10,294 of record JAJZAL010000043.1, on the reverse strand, counting down.
AAAAAGCTGCAAAGACGATGGATGCGGCTCTCGGCAGCCAGAACCAGAATCGTCCTTCCCCGTGGTTCATACGTTTCACCTCCGTGCCTGGGAAAACGTGAACGCCGGGATGATTAAAGGACCAATCAGACTTTGTGTCAAGACGCGCAGACCCCCCGCCGGATCGGCGACAATACTTTACGATGGCAATGCGGATGCGGCAGGCGAGTCATGGGGTGCGCGGGAGCTTATGGCTGGCCGCGATCGGCCTGCCACTTCTGCTGACATGTGGTCTCTGGGCGCGGCGCGGCTCGAGTAATGCGCCAGAGCCGGACCGGCCGCGGATGCCCCGCGATATTCCGCTCTCCGGCCATTTGCCCGACAGGCCATCTGTGCCCATAGCCTTCTCGGTCCCTGTAGATCCGCTGGGTTTTGCCCCGCCCGGCCCCATGTACCTGGGCGAGCGCAACCGACTTGTCTCACTCGACTTCATCGACGAAGACCATCTTCTGTTCAGCTTTCGTGAGCCTGCTCTCCTGCACCGCGATGCCAAAGGCGGCTACACCTTCGCGCGCCAGATTCGCGCAATGGTGCTGGCGCTGCCCTCGGGCGCGGTCGAATCCGAGGCTTTGTGGACCCTGCACGACCGGTCGCGTTACCTGTGGATGCTGAAGGACGGGCATTTTCTGTTGCGCGACAAGAACAATCTGGGACTGGGCGACTCCTCATTGAATGTCAAGCCCTTTCTGCAATTTCCGGGGCCACTGCTATGGATCGAGATGGATCCTACCGAGCAGTACATGGTGACCGACTCCCGCGAGCCGGTGGCGACGGCGCAGGGGCAGGGCCAGGATTCGAGCCCGACGTCAGCTTCTGCGGATGCGCCGGCAGATGGTGTCAATCATAGAGTGCCGGATATGGTGGTGCGCATTCTGCACCGCGACACTGGCAAAGTCATGCTGGTGAGCCGTGTCCACTCTCTCATCCACCTGCCGATCAATGCCGAGGGTTACGTGGAAAACCTGCGTGGACGCGGCGAGGAGTGGATCCTGAAGATGAACTTCTTTACCGGCGGCAGCAGGAACCTGGGAAATGTAGAGTCGGCCTGCATGCCCGCCGTTGATTTTGTTGCGCCGCAGGTGATTCTGGCCAGCGCGTGCAACACCGATGGAGGGCGTAAGCTGGTGGCTCTGGATACGAGCGGCCGCCGCCTATGGGTGCATAGCATCGCGCCTGAGGCGATCTGGCCAGTGATCGTGCCCTCACAGAACGGCCTGCGCCTGGTTCGGGAGACTCTGATTGTGGATCACGCGGTTAACGCCTATCAGCCTTTTACAGACGAGGACGTGAAGGGGCAGCTGGTGAGAATCTTCAATGTGGCGGACGGCAGTGTGGCGTTTGAGGGGCGCGCCATTCCAGCGCTCGATGATGGCGGTAACGTCGCCATCTCTCCTTCCGGGCGGCGCGTCGCGGTGCTCTGTGCCGGAGCCATCCAGATTTTCGAGTTGCCACCGCCGCCGCCGTTGCCCCCTGCCGCCGGACAGACTTTGTCGCACTGAGCCGGCGGAATCTTTCCGGGCTCCGGCTTGCACAGCCGTGTACACTCAAAAAGCAGAGGGGTCTCTTGGCCACGGCACTCGTCAACTATATGGCTGCGGCGCTTACCGACCGCGGTCGCAAGCGCTCTTCCAACGAAGATGCATTCGGCTACTCCGTCGAGAGCGGAGTGTATGTTGTCTGTGACGGCATGGGCGGCGCTGCCGCGGGTGAGATTGCCAGTTCGCTGGCAGTGGACGAGATGCTGCGCATGATGAATGACCGTGACCTGGAAGTGTCTTTGCCCATCGCCAGCGAACACGCCGTCCGCGCCGCCAATGAAGCCATCTTTTCCCGCTCGCGCCGCAACAGCCGGCTCAAGGGCATGGGCACGACGCTGGTGGCCCTGCTCACGGAGGAACGCAGCATTTACGTAATCAACGTCGGCGACAGCCGCTGCTATCGGCTGCGCGGCCGCGAATTGCAGCAGGTGACTCTCGATCATTCGCTCGTCGAGGAGCAGGTCCGCCAGGGCCGCATGAGCGTCTCTGAGGCCCTTCGCTCGCCATTCCGCAACGTCATTACGCGCGCGCTTGGCACGCAGAGCCGCGTTACGCCCGACATCTTCGAGTTGGAAGCCGAAGCCGGCGACCTCTTCCTGCTTTGCACCGACGGTCTGACCCGCGAGCTCTCCGATCCCCTGATCGAATCGCTGCTTTCCCTCGATCTTCCGCTCAATGATCTCTGCGGCCGGCTGGTCAATGCCGCCAATAAGGCGGGGGGGCACGACAACATCACCTGTTTGCTGGTCCGTGCATCGTAGCCGGTGCGAAGAATCCTGCCGTGAAAGCCTTACTCGCCGGTCAATTCTATGCGTCTCTGTTGCGCTGGATGGCGGAAGTCCGCTCGCTGAAGTCGCATTCATCGAGATGCTGCCGGCTGCGGCCTACTTGCGCAAGGACGATGCGCGAACGACCAGTTTAGGGCTCATCAGTTCTGTCTTCGTGCGCGGCGGTTCTTTTTTGCCCACCAGTGAAAGCGCCAGGTCTGCCGCGCTTTTGCCGATGGCGGCGCTGTCCTGATCCACTGAGGTCAGCGGGACGCGCAGAAAGTCCGAGTAAATTAAATTGCCGCATCCCACCACCGCAATGTCTTCAGGGATGCGCAAACCTGCATCGAGAATCGCGTGCATCGCGCCCATTGCGACCGGATCGTTGAAGCAGAAGACGCCGTCCGGCCGCTGTTTCAAACTCAGCAGTTTTTCCATCGCCGCATAACCGCCTGATGACCCGCGATCATCCCCGGAGATGCCAACGGGGACAACGTATCCAGGCGGCTGCGGTTGACGGTGGGTCGCCAGAGCGCGCTTGTATCCCTTCATGCGGCCAGCCGCAGTACTGGTGCCGGCACCGCGAATATGGGCGATTCTTTGGCAGCCCTGTTCGATCAGATGCCGGGTGGCCAGCAGGCCGACCGCCTCATCATCCACTCCAATAAAATTTGCCTGAAGATTCTCAATGCGCCGATCGATCAAAATATAGGGAATTTGTTGTTCTTCGATGCGGCGAAAGCTATCGGTATCGTGCTGTGCCGATGCGATCACCATGGCGTCAACGCGCCGCGCCAGCAGTTGCCCGATCTCTTCCCGCTCCAGCTCCGGATCGTCTTCCGATGATGTGATGATGAGGCTGTATCCCTGTCCGCGGATATCCGCTGAGATTGCTTTGGCCACCAGCGCGAAGAATGGGTGGAGCAGGTCGGGAACGACCAGGCCAATGGTCCAGGTTCGTCCGGTAATGAGGGCCCGGGCAGCGAAATTGGGCTGATAATTCAGCTCCTTCATTCGCTTCAGTACCCGCGCGCGGGTCTCTTCACCGATGTCGGGATGGCCGCGCAGCACCTTGGAGATGGTGACGGTGGAAAGGCCCAGGTCCTGCGCGATGTCCTTTAAGCGCGCGGGCCCACTGCTGTGCGCCTTCGAGCGCCTCTGCTTCCTGCCCTGCTGATTGATCATTGCTTTCGCACCGATTGCTTTGCCAGTGATGAGTATGGCGCGCCCCGCCCGGTTCCAACAAGTACTATCGGCGACTCTAAGCTGGCCGTGGGAGGCGTTGTGCCGGATTAGCCTCATCATGATTGACACGATCCGGGCAGCCAAGTATTCTTCATGAATTGCAGTTATCGATAACTGTAAGACATGGAGCCCGCATGAGCAAGCCGAACCCGAGCGCAGCCACCACCATCAATCCCGCGGCAGTTCCGCAGCGAACACTGTATACAGGAGCCAGAATGCCGGCCGTGGGCCTGGGCACATTTGGATCTGACCATGTCAGCGCCAGGGAAATCGCCGAGGCCGTCAAAGGCGCGGCCGCGATCGGCTACCGGCACTTCGACTGCGCGGCGGTCTATCGCAACGAGGCAGAAATCGGCCTCTCATTCGAGGCCATTCTGCAGAGCGGAATCCGGCGCGAGGAACTGTGGATCACCTCCAAGCTCTGGAATGACCAGCACGGCGAGGACGATGTGATTGCCTCCTGCCGCCAGTCGCTCGCCGATCTTCGCCTCGACTACCTGGATCTCTACCTGGTGCATTGGCCATTCCCCAACTTTCATCCGCCGGGTTGTGACGTGACCTCCCGCAGCCCCCATGCCAGGCCGTACATCCACGAGAACTATATGAAGACCTGGCGCAAGATGGAAGAACTCGTGGATATGGGCCTGGTGCGCCATATCGGCACCTCAAATATGACCATTCCCAAGCTCCAGCTGCTGCTGCGGGATGCCCGCATCAAGCCGGCGGTGAACGAGATGGAACTGCACCCGCATTTTCAGCAGCCGGAACTGTTCAGGTTTGTCGTTGAAAACGGCCTCCAGCCGGTCGGCTACTGCCCCATCGGATCGCCGGGCCGGCCGGAGCGGGACCGCACGCCGGAAGACACCGCGCCCACGGAAGATCCGGCGATCGTCGCAATTGCCCGGCGGCATGGCATTCATCCCGCGGTGGTGTGCATCAAGTGGGCGGTGCAGCGCGGACAGGCGCCGATTCCTTTCTCCACGCATCATTACCGGGCCAACCTCGAAGGCGTGGTGGGCGATCCGCTGACCGACGACGAGATGCGGCAGATCGCCGGGCTCGACCGCAACTGCCGGCTGATCAAAGGCCAGGTTTTTCTCTGGAAAGATGGGCAGAGCTGGGAAGATCTGTGGGATCTGAACGGAGAGATTACGCCTCCGTAGTGCACGCCGGTGTGCGCTGCATTCGCTTCGTGAGGCTGTTGCGGATTGTTGAACCGAATCGCATTGGCGCGGTTGGTTATATTGCAGTGAGGCTGATTCCATCACAGCATCAAAATGGAGACGCAACGATGAAAGAGACAATGAATGCGGCGTATTTGCCGGGCAACTCCAGTGTGGAGATGCGCACGGTTCCTGTACCTTCGCCGGGGCACGGCGAAGTTCTGCTGCGCGTCAAGGCTTCCACCATCTGCGGGTCTGATATTCGCTGTATCTATCATGAGCATCTGGGTAAAGGCCCCGAGGGATACCAGGGGGTGATTGCCGGACATGAGCCCTGCGGCCAGATTGTCTCCGCCGGCGCGGGCTGCCGCCGCTTCAAGACGGGCGATCGCGTCATCGTTTACCACATCTCGGGCTGCGGCGTGTGCAACGACTGCCGGCGCGGCTACATGATCTCCTGCACCAGCGAGAAGTATCGCCGCGCTTACGGATGGCAGCGGGACGGCGGCATGGCCGAATATATGATCGCCGAAGAGAAAGATCTGATCGCGCTTCCCGACGAGCTATCCTACGCTGACGGAGCGCAGGTTGCGTGCGGATTCGGCACCGTCTATGAAGGTCTTGAGAAGATCGGCATCAACGGCAATCACGCCGTGCTCATCACTGGCCTGGGGCCGGTCGGCCTGGCCACCGGAGCGCTCTGCCGCAAGCTCGGCGCCAACAAGATCATCGGCATCGATGTAGTCCCCGAGCGCATGAAGATTGCGCTCGATCTAGGCCTGTGCGATGCCGTTCTGGCGTCCGGCCCGGACAATGCTGCGGCCGTAAAGGAAATGACTGGCGGCCTAGGTGTCGAGCGCGCGGTGGATTGCTCGGCTCATCATGCCGCGCGCGCAACCGCGATCCGCGCCACGCGCAAGTGGGGAAAGATCGTCTTTATCGGTGAGGGGGGAACGGTGGAGATCAACCCTTCGCCCGACATGATTCATGACCAGAAGACCGTATACGGATCGTGGGTTACATCCACATGGCTGATGGAGGAATTGGTGGAGCGTCTAGTTCGCTGGAACCTGCATCCGGCCGACATTATCACGCACCGATTCCCGCTGGAGCACGCCGGCGAAGCCTATGCGCTCATGGCCTCAGGCAAGTGCGGCAAGGTCGCCGTCTGTGCCGATGAAGAACTCAAATAAAGCTGCGATGAGGAGAGATTCGATGCCGAAGGATGCAACGTCCGTTCTACCTGCCTGGCAACAGCGCTTGAACGAGCTGCTGCCGCTCTATGGTCACCGCAACTGGATCGTGGTCGCCGACTCGGCCTATCCGGTGCAGTCGCAGCCGGGCGTGGAAAGCATCGTCACCGGCGGCGATCATCTCGAAGTGGTCCGCGCCGTGCGCGACGCCATCGCCGCCAGCCGGCACGTTCGCGCCCACATCCGCGCGGACAAGGAGTTTGCCTTTGTGCAGGAGCCGGATTCGCCCGGTATCGGCGAATATCGGCGCAAGCTCAACGAGTTGCTGGCCGGCGCCACCGTCACGCCGATTCCTCACCTCGAACTCATCGGTCAGATCGACAGGGCAAGCACGCTCTTTTCCATGCTTATCCTCAAGACCAATCTGACCATTCCTTACTCCTCCGTCTTCTTTGAGCTGGACTGCGGCTACTGGAGTGCCGAAGCGGAGAAACGCACGCGCGATGCCATGCAGGCGGCGCAATCAAAATAGAAGCTGCACTCACGTCACGCAGAAACCGGGGCCGGCGCGGAAGAGGAAACCGCATCGGCCTTCTTCGCCGTGGTTGACTTTCTTGAACCGGGCTTTTTCCTCAACGCTGTTGCGGAGGCGGCTCCGGCGCCCAGAAAGGCAGGCCAGCGCATCTCGGCTGGTTGCGGGGCGCGCTTTGCCTTGGCGATTGCCAACTCGGCCACCTGCCTGACCAGCCACTCGAAGTTGGCCTCGCCCACCGAGTGCAGGTCGGCGTCCGGCGCCGGGTTCATAAAGTCGATGGCGTACGGAATGCCCTTCTCGACCGCGAACTCCACGGTGTTCAAGTCATAGCCCAGGGCGCGGCAAAGCGTGAGCGCATCCTGTCTGATGCGCGCGAGCAGCCTTCTGCTGGCGCGCGCCGGCTCCTGCACATAGCGCGCGGCGAAGGGTCTGCGCGGATCGTACGGCATGATCCGCACATGTTTCTGTCCCACGACATAGCACCGAAAATACTCAGTAAAATTCACCGCTTTCTGATAGACCATGCACAGATCGCGCGACTGATCGTATGCGCGGAAGAACTCCTCGCGGCTGCGCACGTGGTGTACATCGCGCCAGCCGCCGCCGTCCACGGGCTTTAGGAATCCGTGTTCCCCCACGTAAGCAAAGACTGCGTCCCAGTTGAGCGGATACTCCAGGTTGCGCATTGACTTGTCGCTGGTTCGGTGGGGCAGATGCTTGTGCGGCAGGATGACGGTACGCGGTACGGCGACGCCCAGCCTGGCAGCCAGTGTGTAATTGAAGAACTTGTCGTCAGCCGACCACCAGAAAGGGTTGTTGATGACGACGGTCCCGTTGGCGGCGGCATGCTTCAGGATGGCGCGATAGAAGGGGATTTCGTGCGAGATGCGGTCAAGAATCACCGCGTAGCCGGGCGCTTTGTCCAGGTGCACGGCGCCGGTCTGGAGAAATTCCGCTCGGATGCCGTCGATATTTCTGGAGTTGATGTGTTCGACAAGGGCGCCTGGGAAGCTGTTCTCCATGCCGAACAACACTCCGATCCTTTTCATGCGAGTTATCCTCCAACGCGCGGATCGTCACGGGCGAGGCCGGTTTCAGTGTACGCTGGAGACCTTTGCGGAGCGAAAGAAGCTCATCATGGCGGCGCTGGCTGCATAAAGCCGAAGGGCAGCCGGAACACCGGCCGCCCTGGCATGCAATGGAACCGGGAGGTTCGCGAGTTAGGGAAGGTAGTAGCGGAAGGAGGTAAAGAGGGTGTCGTCGGTGCCGAACGCGCCACCGCCCGGATTCGACGGCCCGCCCGCGCCGGACCAGAGATCGCGGCGGAAGTGGCTGTACTGGATGCCCTGGCGCAGTCCGCCCTTTGGTCCCTTGTAGAAGTAGAACCAATACCCGGCGGTGAACTCCTGAACGTCCTTGTTGTTACCGCCGCAGTTCGGTGGTGCGTTTGGCGAATAGCCAACTGCGCCGTTGGTTGCGCCGGTGCCAGGTACAGGCTGGGTGTTGCAGCCCGACATGTTGGTCAGGGGTGATCCGTAGCCTTCGTTGCCGAAGTAGCGGCGATAGACATAGTCGCCGCCATAGTTGAGGTAAACGTTCAGGCGTGCCGTGGGGTTCAGCTCCACGGTGCTGAGTGCGGAGAAGGCGCGCAGCGGGGCGAGCTGGCCGTCAGGACGCAGAGTCACGTCCGCGATGGTGGAGGAACCGTAACGGCCCATGCCCTGGCCCCAAAGTCCCTTCAGGCCGATGCTGACCCTGTTGCCGAAGAGTGGACCGCGGAATCCGCCACCTACGCCGCCGACCACCGTCGTGTCGTTATATGCTCCGGCAGACGACGCGGGCGCGTTGGGGTAAACGCGGTCGCGGAAGAAACGGCTGATGCCGAAGAGTTCCCAGTGGCCCCAACCCGGTTCAACAGCGATCTTGGCGATCATATCCGGCGCCAGGTTGAAGGAGTAGTTTGCTGTAGGGTTGTAGAGGCCGCCGCCATTTCCGGCCGAGCCCTCCAGAAAGTTGGTGGGCAGGTTGGTGCCGGCGGGATTCAGAGTTTGAGCATTCTCTGCAGAGATGCCCATGAAGAACGCCTTGCCGATATTCTTGCTTACGCGGAAGCTGTATTGGCGGGTCCAAACAAAGCCGGCTTCGTACTGGGGGTCGATGGTGGCTGGCAGAATCTCAGTTCCCCGGGTAAGTCCCTGGGTGGTTTCAGCAGCCAGTGACCAGCCCTGGCCTCCTGAGAAGTCCCAGCCATCAATGAGCTTCGCATCCGCCCACAACTGCCGCTGTCGCAGTACGTAACTGTTGGACTGATTGTTGTTGGATGTGATGCCGGTACCCAGCCAGTCCATTTCATAGTAGCCCGTCAACACCATGTTTTTCAGTTGGCCGGTGGCCCTGACCGCAACGCGTGACTGACGGCCCGTACCGCCGAATTCACTGATCTGGGCGTCGTCGGAATGTTGCAGCGGAATCGCGGTAAAGGCAGTGTTGAGACCGCCGCCGGTGGCTCCGGAACGGTAATCGGTTTCGGCCGCCAGGAAGCTGCCGGTGGGCGAGATGGTGATGCCCTTAAAGTGGATGGAATCCGGATTACCGATTTCCTCCCTGATGCGGGACGCAACTTTAGACGTATTAGTGACCGTTGTCGCAAGTGTAGCCTGTGTGCCCTTCAGGCTGTTGACCGAACTCTGCAGGGCGGTGACTGCGTCTTTGTTTTCGGTGAGTGTTTGCTGTTGCGACTGGGCTGCTGCTTCCGCTTTGGCGGCCGCCGCCTGAGCCGCAGCCGCGGACTGCTGCGCCTGTTTCAATTGCTCATCCTTGGTGGCCAACTCATTCTTTAGACTGTCGATCTGGCTCTGAAGCTCGTTGCGTAGCGCCTGAATCTGCTCTTCGAGCGAAGGCGAAGAAGGCGTCTTGGCTCGGTTGCTTGATGTGTGCTTTTTCTGTGCCGGCGGCGCGCCGCTGGCGAAAGCGTAGGAAGCAACTAGACCAACTGCCAGAATTCCCGCGGCAGCTGTTGTGAATCTGCAATTCATTGGGCCTCTCATTTCCTTTCAGATCTGGTTGAATGTCTTCTGCGTTGACCTTCAGAGTGAATGCACAGTGCTCCTGAGCGTCCGGAACCGTGAATTGAGCGTGCACCTATCCAGATGCAGGAGTAACTGCAATTCAGACTCGCAGATGCAGATGAATATTTGACGAATTCACATGCTTTTCACATAGGCATATTCATGTGACATTCATCTTCTTTTCAAGAGATATTTACTTGACGATAGCAGCGCAGTACAGTTTCTAACTTGCAACCGGAACTTAGTGAGGTCGACCTGCGAATCTGCCGCGCAATTGCAGGAATTAGTCGCGCACTAAGTGCGGTGCGGTTCTGGGCAGTTGAGTCGGGGAGTGAGGAATCAGATTCCGCTTTGTCAGCGGCTACGGTCATGGCGCAATCTTGGCTTCTTATGCGGGGAAGAAGCCGTTCTCATGCTGCCGTAATTTCCACAGCCGGGCAGCGTGCGTTCACGCAATTTTAACAATGGGTCGATTGCCGGGCTCCGTTCTTGAAACTCCTATCAAGTTACCTCGTCCTCCTCAGCGCTTCGTCACTGAAAATCTTCTAATGGGCCGGATACTTGCCAGCACTCAGTAAGTTGGCCAGCAACCTGTATGCGCCGGGAATTAACTCGGGAAGCTGGCGATAGAGCGCATAGGCGACATAGATATAAGTGCCCTTGCCGGGATGCGCCACCAGCAGGCCGCCGCGCTGCGGGTCCTGTCCCGGATCGGCAGTCTCAGTGAGCGGCGTGTAACCGGGAGC
>JAJZAL010000268.1 GCA_021799405.1 Acidobacteriota bacterium | reverse complement strand
AAGCTGTTCGTCGACCTTTCCGCGCTTACCGTGGCAACGCCGATATAGTTCCAGTCCCAGTCTTGTGGGAGCGAGATCGAATCTTTCCAGAGGTTTGTACGAACAAAAATCGGGGAGTTTCCGAATCAATCCCAAATTGAATAAATGGGCGACGCTCGAAGCATTTCTGGCGAGCTCGGATACACTGGTGAGCCCAGCCAACTCCTCAGGTGTGACGACGACGGAAGACGATGGAGAAACCTCAGCTTCCCCTGCGGAGCGCAGGACCTGCTCGCATGCAAAATGGAAGATTCTGGCCACGTCGGGCGCGATATGGATAAGCAGGTTGACAAAGACCTGATTGGAGTCGTCTGACTCATCAACGAGACAGGAGGAGACGAGAAGGCCCGTCCAAAGCTGGGTGACTGACTCATCGGCGGTCCATGAACCCTCGCTCAGGATGTTTGCCACCAGCCTGGGATCAGCCCGCCTCCGTTCGCAATCCGGTTCCGAGGCAAGCATCTTCTCTGCGTCAAGCGCGATTTTAAAGAGGGTATGGAGGCGCTGGTCGGCGAGTTTTCCCCCGAGCAGAAGGATCGACTCCTGAGCTCCGGACTGGCAGAGGCGGCACAGGAAGAGGATCACCCGAAGGGTGCGGAACATGTCTGCAATTTGATCGGCTTCGGTGAGGGTGACGATATTTCGTATCAGCGCTCCCCAGAGGTTTGTATCCATGCCTGGCGGCAGGGCAAAGGCCAGACCAATGCCGTCCTTCCCTTGCCGGGCAACGCGCGCGCGAATGGAAACCTTGAGTTCCGAACTGATCTTCGGATCGCGTTCCTCGTGCAGGATGAGTGTGATCTGTTCGTTAATCGGCGGATGACCTTCAGTGAGAAGGTAAATGCCGCTTGTGCTAATGTCTTTAATCCTGGCGGACTTGAAGGTTGAGTCGAGCCCATAGAGGGCAGTCAAGCCGGTCGCGCTTAACCGTTCAACCCGCGGTTGCACGGGGATAACCAGCATCTGGAGCTTGCATTTCCATTCGCTTAGCCTGTTCATCGCTTGAAGATCTCCTATCTCAAACGAATAGACAGCAGCGCGGATTCGCGGCACGCGGACGGGAACCTTGGACGGTCCAGCGCAACCGTGAAAGCTTTCCGCTGACCGATTTAATAGTTCTATGATTCTACCCAGATTTTTGTATTTGTGCGCACAAATCTCTGGCCATATTTTTCTGTGGCATGCGATCCACGCTTTATGGTCCGCGGTGAATCTGGGGCCGCGAATTCAGATGCATCCGAAGTTCGGAGCGCCCGGCCGGAAGGTAGTTCGTTGGCGTCCTGGGCGGATGGCCCATGTCTCATTGCTTCGCAGGTCAGTTCAAGACTCTGGGACATAGGCCACCCTCCGGGGGCTCAAGGGTTGTTAGCCGCGCTCTTCCGAGTGGGTAAACTGGCCCAAATTGGAGAGCATCGCGGATATTTTGAGCCATGCCTCCCAAAACGTAGGCCGCTCCCGAGAAAAAGTCGACGTATCTACTTCACGATAAAAATCACCGTTGGGATTACGGGTTCCGCAGGAAACCGTGAAACGCACCGCTGGCGTCAACGTAATTCCCAACAATCGCCCCTGCGGGGTTGTTGCCAAACGGGAAGGTACCCTGAAGGGTACCCGTACCCGCACCTGGAGCGTCGAAGGTGGTAAACTCTCCGTCTTTGGAGCGCACGAAGCCGTGAGCCACATTGCTCCCGTCTACGTAATATCCCGTGATCTTGCCTGCTGGGTTGTTGCTCAGAACAAAGGTGCCCTGTCCTTTGCTTGTTCCTGCGCCCGAAACGTCAAACCGCGTGATCCTGCCGTCCTCACCGCGCAGGAAGCCATGAAATGCGCAGTTGACGTCTCCGTACTGTCCAACTACCACCCCCTCCGGGTTCAGGCTCAGAGGCTGAGTGCCTGTCAACAGGGGCGCAGAGCCCGGCGGGACCGGAGCACCCTCGCAGACACTTGAGTCTACGCCTGCGCCCGGAGCGTCGAACTCGGTCACGGTGCCACGGGCGAGGCGCAGGTAGCCGTGCATCACGTTGTCAGCGTCTACGTACCATCCGATGATTGCCCCCGCGGCGTCGAGGCCATAAAACGTTGGCATATACGTACCCTGGCCGGCATCTGTGCCCGCGCCCGGAGCGTAGAACTCCGTCGTGCCACCGTGAACATCGCGCAGGAAGACGTGATTCACATTGTCTGCGTCATCAGACCATCCCGTGATGGTCCCTGCGGCATTGATGTCGACCACCCGCGTTCCCGTGCCGGGATTTGTGCCCGCGTAGGGATCATCAATCCTTATAGACTTACCGTCCGGAGTGCGCAGCAAGCCGTGAAAAACAAAAGCCGCGTCCAGGTACGCTCCCACGCTTACTCCCTCCGCATTCAGCGCGGTGGGGAAAGTTCCATTGCTGGCGTCTATGTCTGCACCCGACGCGTCGATCGTGGTGAAGGCACCTTGATGAGTGCGCATGAACCCGTGAATTGCATTATCCCCGTCCACGTACCATCCGATGATCGCTCCCTGTGGGGTAATGGCCCACGGGTTGGTGCCTTGGCCTGCGTCTGTACCCGCGCCTGGAGCGTCGAATGTGATGATGGCAGGTTTCTGAGCATGTACGGGAACAATCAGCCCTAACATGCATACGGCCAGGCAACGCGTCATCCACGCTGCAGAACTTCTTAGGACTCGGAAACATGCCGTGAGACCGAAATTAAAGCTCATTCGCTTCTTCATGCTCTCTTCCTCCTCCTCGTCCGGGCCGATGCCAGGGCATTGGCCGAAACGCAAACTGTCGGTATCGTCAGAAGCCACCAGGGTTTTATTTCAGTCCTCCTTTCGTTGTTCGCGCTTGCGGCTGTCTTGCGAGGCCGTTCCATCGTGCAAGAGAAACCGGTCACGACGCAGTATCAGCCGCGGAGAACCACCAGACAATAGAAGGCCGCTTATTTCCTGCTTAAATCGCGCCTACGGTGCGATCTTTGAAATGCCGGGACAAGGCACATTGTATGCGTGCCTCGTCTCCGCTGCTATTGTTCGTTCTGGCTTACTATCCGGCTCATCAATCTCGCGGAACAAGTGACTATGGTGCCAGCGTCGTTAAAGAAACTCTGGAACTCCTTACCTCCATCCAGTATCGAGACCAATAGGTGCGACTGGCTACCGTCAAGTGGGCCACCTGAAACGTGGTAGGTAACGGTGCTCGTGCAGTCGCTGCTTACCGTGACCTCGCCTGGCCCTGCTGTTCCGATCACCGTCGATAGCGCGCCGGCGACGCTCTGCGTCAAGCTGGCCGTGCTGATGAGTTCGCCGCCGACTATTTTGTTTGTGAAGAACCCATGCGAGGCATAAGGGACAATCGTGGTCGGATCATTCGGATTAATAGCGACGAAGCCCGTGCAAGTTGAAGCGTAAGTGCCCACCACGGATTGCACGGTGCACGCTGCCTGCGCCGTTCCTGAAGACGCCGGCACCAGAGACATGGCCGCCAATATCGTAAGAAGCCACAGTGTTTTCATGTCAACCCTCCTTTCGTTGTTCGCGTTTGCGGTTGTCTTGCGAGGCCGTTCCATCGTGCAAGAGAAACCGGTCACGACGCAGTATCAACCGCGGAAAAACGCCAGACAATAGAAGGCCGCTTATTTCTCGCTTAAATCGCGCCTACAGTACAACCCTTTGGAATTCCAGGGGTTGACTTTGACATCGGTCTTAGTTGGAGCTATACTCGCCGCATTCAACCGATGGCGACTGACCACTGAACGAGGCACGGGCCATGTCTCCTGCGTCAATATTCCGGTTTGATGATTACGAAGTTGACATTCGAGCCAGCCAGATCTTCAAGCGCGGTGTGAAGATTAGCCTCCGCGAAAAGTCCTTTCAAATCCTGAAAATACTCCTCGAAAGCGCCGGGGAGGTTGTCACCCGAGAGGAACTGCAACGGCGGCTCTGGCCGGCTGATGTTTTCGTGGACGTCGACAACAATCTCAACACTGCGATTGCCAGCCTGCGCCAGGCGCTCCGCGATTCAGCCGAACACCCGCGCTTCATCGAGACCGTGGCCAGGCGTGGTTACCGTTTCTTGCGGAGAGTCACTAAATGCATCCCATCCGCGCGCCCTGGCCCGGCCCTGCGTGCCAAGATAGTCGTACTTCCCTTCATTAACCTGAGCGGCGATCCCTCCCAGGAGCGTTTCAGCGATGCCGTGACCGACGAGATCATCACCGCGCTGGCGGAACTGGCTCCGGAGCATCTGGCGGTGATCGCCCGCACCACCGCCATGTATTACAAGGGCAAACAGAAGGATGTTGCTCATTTCCGCCGCGAGTTGGGTGTGGATTACCTGGTAGAAGGCGCTCTCCGCCAAACCCAGGATCGAGTCTTGATCAATACGCAATTGATCAAGACCAGCGACCAGACCCACTTGTTTGCTAAGAAGTACGAGACGACTCTCAACGAAATCTTTAACCTGCCGAACCGCATTGCGCAGGCCATGGCCGAGCACATACCTGAGACCGCAGGTGGAATTCGCTCAAGCCAGCTCGCCGGGGCCGGCGCCGGCAAACTGCCAACGACGGACCTCGTGGCCTATAACTATTACTTGCTCGGTCGGCAGCAGATTCAGCGGTGCAACTCCGAGCCTCGCAGCATGATGGCCAGAGCAAAGAAGTATTTCGAAGATGCCATTGAGCGTGATTCCCACTTCGCTCTGGCGTACGCTGCGCTCGCGGAGTGGTATTGGTGGAGGGCTGCCCTGGGGTTGGGGCGCCCTCGCGAGGCATTCTCTGCCGAGATGGCAGCAGCGCAGCGCGCGATCGAAGTTGACCCGAGCCTTGGCGTGGCGCATGCCTTTGCAGGCATCTCCTACTCCCATCTCGAATTTGACTGGGCGGCGGCTCACCGCGAAATGAAGCTGGCGCTGCAATTGGATCCCGCAAGCCCGGACGTTCGCTTTCATTATGCAGCCGACTATTTGCTGCCAAGGGGGCAAATCCGGGAAGCCATTGCCGAGCTGGAACGAATCCTGGACTCTGATCCTCTTTCGGTTTATGTCCGTTTCTGGTTGGGTTACGCGCTCTATATGGCGCAGGACTACTCGCGTGCCGAGGAACAATTCCGCTTCCTCCGCGAACTGGCGCCCGACCGGCAGAAAGAGCTGAGATGCGCTCTGGATATTGGATATTTCGGTCTGGGATTGGTTCGGAGGGCTGAAGCCCGCTTCGGCGACGCGGTCGACGCGTTTCGTCGTGCCGTTGAGTTGTCCGACGGCGAATTGCCCATGCGATGGGCTTCGCTGGGTGCGGCGTTGGCAGGTCAGGGAGACGTGGGAGAAGCGCGCGCCATACTCAAGCGCCTGGAAGCGATGGCGACTGAAAGCTATTGTCCGGCCACATGTATCGCCTGGATATGCCTCGCGCTCGGCGACCAGGATGCTGGGTTTACCTGGATGGAGCGCGCGGTGGACGAGAGAGACCCCGCTGTCCTTTCAATACACGCGTATGCAACGCTGGCCCCACTCCGCACCCACCCGCGCTTTACCGACCTGCTGCGCAAGATGAATGTGGGAGCGCATGCATCAAACAGGGCTGCGCCCGCGCCATAGAGCACGTGCCGCGGCTCGTAGCCCAATGCGTAGGCGAAAAACCTTACGCCATCGAAGCGGAGCTAGCTCATTTAACGCAGAATAACCCAAGCTGTTTGGGTTGGTGGGTGCTCTTCCAAATTTGTCATCCGAGGATCGAGAACTCATCTGCGGCAGGTCGATTCTTGGAGAGTGGGGCGGATGAAAAAGAGTACAACACGCGGGGAGCTCAGGATAGCCGGTCCTCAACTCAACAATGGACACGAGCACGCTGTGCAGGCCACGGTTGTAGTTTGAGGTCAGTTTGGAGAAGGGATTTCTGACGCTTTGTCCACGACCAGCAAGGATAAATCTTCTTTCCGGCTTTCAATTCGCAAGCCTAACTGGGATGGCAGTACCCTCTGCCACAACGTGAACACGTCGGTGCCCAGCTCTGGGCGCATAGCCAAGTTGAAATCAAAAATCCCTTGAAGGCCTGTCTTGTCGATCACCGGAATCTGGGCATCACTTGCTCTAACCGGCTTGTCTGGGCTTTCCGCAGCCGGCATGGAAAACTGAAGCGCAAGGAAATCGGCGAACTGGCGTAGTTCTCCGTGAAAATGCAAGCCAGAGTTTGAAGTCGTGGTCTCTCTGTCTTCAATGGGATGGATTTTTGGCCCCGATTTTGCGATGACCAAATCGTACACGCGCATCTTACGCGATTCCCGGTGGGTCGCCAGGTTGAATCGACTGGCCAGAAGGTTTTGCAGCATCGGGGCCATTTGCGCTCGGGTGCTGGCCACTGCTGTTCTTGCGTTGATGTCGTACTCATTGCGGTCGAGCCAGCGTGGGCCCGAAATCTGATCGAGTTGAAGATGATAGGCCTCAGCTATCAGGTGCCTCAGAGTGACATGGCTGGCAACGAGCCCGTCCGTCGCGTATGTAATTTGATTGTTATCGTCCGGTCCGACTAAGCGCGGGCTCGGCCTCACTGAGGCTACCTCAAACGTGCTCTCCGGTGGCGCCGTCTGACTTAAGACCACGGAACACAAAAGCACGAGAGGGATGAAGACCGGTACCGCGTGCATACGGTTTAGCATATGCCCCGGCAAAGGAACCGGCAAATGTACCATTAGCGGGAAAATCGACAGCTGTCCCGAAGTTGGTCGAGATTCTCG